>JAFPHE010000141.1 GCA_017388745.1 Lachnospiraceae bacterium
CGATCCGGCGGTCACGGTGGGAGACGAGGTCAACGTCACGATGAAGATCAGTGCCGATGAGGGCACTGCGCTCAGCAATGCCAACGTCATGCTGAAATATCCGGCGGACCGTCTGGAGTTCATCTCCGGTACGGATGCAGACGGCGGCGCCGGCACGATCCGTGTGCACGGCACTTCAAACGGCGGCGGCACCGCAGTGCTCGAATACAATCTCAAGTTCAGGACCGCGTCGGCAGGCACATTCAATGTCACGATCGACAGCTACGAGGTCTATGACGGGGATGATCTGCCGATCGAGTTCACCCACCTCGGCAACTCGACCGTCACAGTCAATGCGCAGGAGGAAGCATCGACCAACTGCGACTTAAACTCCCTCGAGGTCTATCCGGGCACACTTGAGCCGGCATTCACGGCGGACAATTTCTCATACACGGTCAACGTCGGAGAGAACGTCGATAAACTCACGGTCAATGCCATCACTGCGGATAACGGCGCCAACGTGCGCATGAGCGGCAATGAAGGCCTTGAGATGGGCGAGAATACCGTTACCGTCACCGTAGTTGCGGGAGACGGAACGACGACCAGGGACTATGTCATCACGGTCAACAAGCAGCCGGGCGGCCCGGACAGCACGATGCCTCCTGCATCCACGCCGGATGTCATCGAAGGCGTACAGCTTTCCTCCAAGGGCAAGACGATCACCATCATGAATCCGACCGAAGACGTCGAGATCCCCGAAGGCTTCCGCCAGGGCACCATTAAGATCGATGACCAGAAGGTCCAGGGATGGGTCTGGGGTGCCGATGAAGATCCGCAGTACTGCGTGGTCTACGGCATGAACGACAAGGGCGAGCTGAACTTCTACCGTTACGATATGGTCGAAAAGACGATCCAGAGATACTTCTCCGACCCGCTGGCAGCCAACTCCGTCAGCAACCGTGAGTACAGCGAGCTGCAGGCTCAGAAGGACGAAGCCGAGAGAACGGCCGAGATCCGCTTCCTGCTGATCTGCATTCTGGGCGTGGTGGCTTTCGTACTGGCGATGCTGGTCATCTACCTGACCTCCAGGGTCAAGTCGGCAGTATCCACCCAGAAGATGAACCGCCGTTCCGAGGGCGAACGCTACGCAAGGGCAGGACGCGGCGGAGACCGTGACCGTCTCGGCGGATCCCGCGGAAGGGACGAGGATGACGGCGAACTCAGCTACCGCAGCGAGGATGATACCAAGGAGTTCCTGCGCCATGACTTCGAGGAACACGAAGAAGAGCCGGAGGCGGCCCCTGTTGATGAGACCCAGGTCATCCGCCGGCCGGAGCGCAAGCGCAGGCTGAGGAGCCTTGACGCACCGATCGCCGAGGAGCCGAAAGCACGGGAGACCGAAGCCGGAGACGACATCGACAGCGACTTCGAGGATCTGGATATCTGATCTTTCATCAAACCGTCTTAAGACGGATCACAGTACATGACATATAAGTGCTTCTGCATTCCCGGGCGGACCGTAAAAGTCCTCCCGGGGTGCAGAAGTCTTTGTGCGTATAAAGGACATATGCCGTTTACGGCTGAACCAGGAACACTGCAATATTAACAGGGATGAAAAAACATGCTTGAATTCACTGAAAAAGCCATACATGCGCTGGAACTTGCGGAGACAGTCTCCAGAGAGCTCCGTCACAGATACGTCGGATCGGAGCATCTGCTCTGCGGGCTGATGCGTGAAGGAACCGGTGTGGCGGCGAAAGTGCTGAAGGATGCGCATCTCGAGGAACACGAGGTCATCAGCCTCATCGACCAGTATGTGAGCTCCGCCGGCGGTGTCGCCGTCCGGGACCATCAGGGGTATACTCCTTCCGCAAAAAGGATACTGGAGCAGGCGAAAGCGGAAGCGGAGCATATGCAGTCCGACAGAGTCGGCACGGAGCATCTGCTGATCGCGATCCTCAAAAATACCGACTGCATCGCCACACGCATCCTCAATACGCTCGGGGCAAGTCCGCAGCGTCTTTACAATGACATACAGAACATCATCGGCGACGATCTGCCGGAGATGCGCGCGAACGCGGCGGGCCGCAGTGCCGGCGCGGACGGTCAGCGCGTCATGCGGCAGGCTTCGGATACACCGACGCTGGACCAGTATTCCCGGGACCTTACGGAGCTCGCGCTGAACGGCGCTCTGGATCCGGTCATCGGACGGCATGCGGAGATCCACCGCGTCGTCCAGATCCTTTCGAGGCGGACCAAGAACAACCCCTGTCTTATCGGGGAACCGGGCGTCGGCAAGACGGCCATCGTTGAAGGACTCGCGCAGATGCTTGTGAACGGAGAGGCGCCTGCCACGATCAGCGGAAAGCGCCTGCTTGCGCTCGACATCGGCGGCATGGTCGCAGGTTCCAAGTACCGCGGCGAGTTTGAAGAGCGCATCAAGAAGGTGATCAGCGAGGCGCAGAGCTCCGGCAGCACCCTGCTCTTTATAGACGAACTGCATACGATCATCGGAGCCGGCGGAGCGGAAGGCTCCCTCGACGCAGCCAATATACTGAAGCCGGCTTTAAGCCGGGGGGAACTTCAGATCATCGGCGCGACGACGATCGACGAGTACCGCAAGCATATCGAAAAGGATGCCGCGCTCGAACGGCGTTTCCAGCCCGTGACGGTGGAGGAGCCGTCGGCGGAGGAATGCATCGGGATCTTAAAGGGCATCCGTCACAAATACGAAGAACATCACGGCTTAAGGATCTCCGACGGGGCTGTGGAAGCCGCCGTCAAGCTGGGCGAACGCTACATCAATGACCGTTTCCTTCCGGACAAGGCGATCGACCTCATCGATGAAGCGGCTTCGAAGCTGCGTCTCGGGGCAGTGCGAGAACCGGTTTCCATCAGACGCGCACAGGATAAAGTTCAGGAACTGGCAGCCGCAAAGGAACATGCCGTGATCGACGGGGACTTTGAACTTGCCGGCGAGATCGCGAAGAAGCAGAAACGTGCAGGGAACCGCCTTGAGAAGCTTCTTAAGGAGTGGGAGGAAAGCGGAAGCAAAGATACGCTGACAGTTACGGAAAGCGACATTGCGGAGGTCGTCAGCGACTGGACGAAGATCCCGGTATCAAAACTGACGGAAGCGGAAGCTCTCAGGATACGCAATCTCGAAAAGACGCTGCATGAGCGCATCATCAGCCAGGACGAAGCAGTGACCGCCGTTGCCAAGGCCATCAAACGCGGCCGTGCGGGGATCAAGAACCCGAAGCGTCCGACCGGTTCCTTCCTGTTCCTCGGACCGACCGGTGTCGGAAAGACCGAGCTGAGCAAGGCGCTTGCGGAAGCTGTCTTCGGATCGGAAGAATCCCTGATCCGCGTCGATATGTCCGAATACATGGAAAAGCACTCGGTCTCCAAGATGATCGGTTCCCCGCCCGGATACGTCGGCTTTGACGAAGGCGGACAGCTTTCGGAAAAGGTGCGCCGCAACCCATGGTCGGTCGTGCTTTTCGATGAGATCGAAAAGGCTCATCCGGACGTCTTCAACATCCTGCTGCAGGTACTGGACGAGGGCCATATCACGGACTCCCAGGGTCGCAAGGTAGACTTTAAAAATACGATCATCATCATGACCTCGAACGCAGGCGCGGAGAATATCATCGCCCCCAAGGTCATGGGATTTTCTTCGGGCGACGATACGGACCGCAGCTATCAGATCATGAAGGACAAGGTCATGGACGAGGTCCGCAGGATCTTCCGTCCGGAGTTTCTGAACCGTCTCGACGAGATCATCGTTTTCCGCCAGCTGACGAAGGACGACATGGGCGAGATCGTGGATATCATGGTCCGTGAGATCTCAAAGAGGCTTCTGGAAGAGAAAAACATCCGTCTGAAGATCACCCCGGCAGCCCGGATGCTGCTCGTGGAGAACGGCTATGACGAAAAATACGGCGCCCGTCCGCTGCGGAGAAAGATCCAGACCATGGTCGAGGACCGTCTTGCGGACGAGATCCTCGAAGGCAATATCCGCGATAACGACAAGGTGCTGATCGACGTTGACGATAAGAAAAAAAAGACCGGGAAAAAGGCGGATACAGGAGCACAGGAGACCGGCGCCGGCAGCGCCCCGGAAAAGACGCTGAAGTTTGTGAGAAGGAAGTAAGGATTTGGCAGCAAAGTCAAAAGATGAATCTGTATTTTTCTGCACCAACTGCGGTTATGAGTCCCGCAAGTGGATGGGCCAGTGCCCTGCGTGCAAAGAATGGAACTGCTTTTCGGAAGAGCCGGTCGTAAAGATCGCGCCGGCGGGCGGAAAACGGGGCCACGGAGCGGGACCGGCCGGACCGGGAGGAGCTGCGGATGTACGGCCGGTGCATATGAACGAGATCAGCACGGAAGATGAGGAACGGATCCCTTCGGGTTTTGACGAGTTTTCGAGAGTTCTCGGAGGCGGCATCGTTCCCGGAAGCCTGATCCTCGTCGGCGGCGATCCGGGCGTCGGAAAGTCCACGCTGCTTTTGCAGACAGCCGCAAAGGTGGCAGCGTCAGGCCGGTCCGTCATCTATTTTTCCGGTGAGGAGAGCTTAAAGCAGATCAGGCTCCGCGCCAACCGGATCGGGAAGATGGAAGGGGACCTCCGTTTTGTTTCCGATACCGACATCGACCGCATCATCGGGGTGCTGGAGCGGGAACGCCCGGACCTGTGTATCATCGATTCCATCCAGACGATGTATACTTCGGACACACAGTCGGTCCCGGGCAGCGTCAGCCAGGTCAGGGAATGCTCCCAGCGCATGATGATGTGCGCCAAGCAGAACAACATCGCGACCTTCCTTGTCGGACATGTGACGAAGGAAGGCACGGTAGCGGGTCCTCGTGTGCTCGAGCACATCGTGGATACGGTGCTTTATTTTGAATCCGGCGACGAGTTCGGCTACCGGGTCTTACGGAGCGCCAAGAACCGTTTCGGATCTACCAATGAGATCGGCGTTTTCGAGATGTCCGGAGAGGGACTGAAGGAAGTCCTCAATCCGTCCGAATATCTGCTGGAAGGCCGCTTCAAGAATGCGACGGGCGCGGTCGTCACCTGTCTCATCGAGGGAAGCCGCGCCATGCTGATGGAGGTGCAGGGTCTCGTTGCGGAGACGCAGTACGGGCTGGCCCGACGTCAGGCGAACGGCATGGACTATAACCGACTGACGATGCTGCTTGCGGTGCTTCAGAAGCGCGCAGGCGTCAATATCAGCCAGATGGATGCCTATGTCAATATCGCCGGCGGTATGAAGATCACACAGCCGTCTGCGGATCTTGCGGTCATCCTCGCGATAATGTCGTCGCTTCGTAACGTGGCGGTCCCGGAAGACACCGTCGTCTTCGGTGAAGTCGGATTAAGCGGCGAGGTGCGTTCGGTGCCGCAGGCAGCGGACCGCATCCGGGAAGCAAAGCGCCTTGGTTTCAGCCGGGTTATCATGCCGGCAGTGAACTTAAGGAGCATGGAGCCTGTAAAAGGCATTGAGA
>JAFPHE010000142.1 GCA_017388745.1 Lachnospiraceae bacterium
ATGAATATGTTCCTGTGCGGATGCGATGTCGTGACCGGCTGCCGGCTTGTTCGTTTTGCTCATTTCGCTCGATCCTTTCAGCTTATTCTTTCCAAGTATAAATGAATTATTATTCCGAGACAAGCCCTATGGGGGCTTTTCTTTATCCGGATTAGCTGTTATAATGCGCTTTACGGTGCTTAAGGCATCGATGTTTTTGTGCCATGATGCGGGCAAGGAGAACTTTATGGAAGAGATCAGGATCATCGAGCTCAAGGAATCGATCCTTGAAGATAACGATAAAGACGCGCAGGTTCTGCGGGACGAGCTGAAGAGTAAAAAGACCTGCCTTATTAACCTGATGAGCGGACCGGGTTCGGGCAAGACCACGACCCTGCTTGCGCTGAAGGACTGTTTTAAGGACAGGGTAAGCTGGGGAGTCATGGAGGCGGACATTGATTCCGACGTGGACGCCATCCGGCTGAAGGAGGCAGGCGTGCCGTCCATCCAGCTGCATACCGGCGGCATGTGCCACCTGGATGCGGATATGACGAGACAGGGTCTGAGGTCCTTTGACAGGGACGACCTTGATCTGATCTTCCTTGAGAATATCGGCAATCTGGTCTGCCCGGCAGAGTTTGATACCGGTGCTGCTATAAACATGACGATTCTCTCGGTTCCCGAGGGAGACGACAAGCCTGTGAAATACCCGCTGATGTACGAGGTCGCGGACCTCATGGTCGTCAACAAGATCGACACGATGCCCGTATTCGACTTTGATAAGGAGCGGATGGAGCGCGCCGTCTACGAGCGCAATCCGAAGATGAAGATCTTTTATGTTTCCGCTCTGACTGGCGAGGGCATCCCGGAACTGGCTGATTATCTGGTTGAACGTGTAAAGGAGTGCAATGCGTAATGGGAGAGGTCAGGACCATACAGATTCATGAGAATATAACAGCTGCCAATGACAGGACCGCGGAAGCGACCCGCCGTATGCTGACGGAAAAGGGCGTGTTTTTCATCAATGTCATGTCCAGTCCTGGATCCGGCAAGACGACGCTGCTGACAGCACTCATCAACCGGATGAAGGAAAAGGTAAGGATCGCGGAGATGGACGTGGACATTGCTTCGACTCTCGATGCACAGCGCGTTGCGGATGCAACCGGTGTCCGTGCGATCCAGATCCATAACGGCGGGCTCTGCCATATCGACGCAGATATGACGGCACGTGCTTTAAAGGAATTCAGTGTGGACAATACGGATCTTCTGATCCTGGAGAACATCGGCAACCTGGTCTGTCCGGCAGAGTTTGACACCGGCGCGCATAAGAACATGATGCTCCTTTCCGTGCCGGAAGGAGACGACAAGCCTCTCAAGTATCCGTTGATGTTCTCTGTCAGCGATATCGTGCTGATCACGAAGACAGATACCGCGCCGTATTTCAACTTCGACATGGAGGCTGCGAAAGAGCGTATCCTTCAGCTCAACCCTTCAGCAGTCATCCTGCCCGTTTCCGCAAGGACAGGAGAAGGACTTGACGAGCTTGAGGCGCTCCTTATGAAAGAGATCGCTGCAGTAAAAGGCTGATGTCAAAGCTCATCATCAGATCAATAAATTGTATTGCTTTATCCCCCGTGGAGGCTTCCGCGGGGGTTTTTTTAATGCTAAAATTGGCACAGTTTCAGACCGACGGGGTTTTTAAAAAGAACAGACCGGCAGAAGCCGGCAGGGGCTGCAGAAGCAGAGGACCAGAGTCCCGTCTGATCGGATCATTTATAAGGATGATCAGTTTTATTTTGAAATGTCATGAAGGCATGTGGGCGTCAGCAGATGTCCGCATGCTTTATTTATGTAAACCGGCAGGAGATAAATGATGGAATCGATCATACTTGAAAACCGCAGCTACTGGACCGGAAGGGCTTCAGGCTATTCCGAGGTGAACCGGAAAGAACTTGCGACCGGGCAAAGAAGCCTTTGGCTTCAGGAGATCAGCCGCAGGATCAGACGCGCGTTTCCGGGCGTGCCGAGACATGAGATCCGGATCCTGGAAGCAGGCACGGGTCCTGGGTTTTTCGCGATCATCCTGGCAGAAGCAGGCTATGATGTCACGGCCATCGACCTGACGCCTGCCATGCTGGATGAGGCAAGACAAAATGCCGGTCCGCTGGCATCGAGGATCGATTTCCGGGAAATGAACGCAGAGGCACTGCAGTTTGCCGGAGAATGCTTTGACGTAGTCATCAGCCGCAACCTGACCTGGAACCTTCCTCATCCGGGGGATGCCTACAGGGAGTGGCACAGGGTCTTAAAGCCCGGCGGGCTGCTGCTCAATTTTGATGCCAACTGGTACATGTATCTGTTCGACGACCGGGCCCGGAAGGGCTTTGAGGATGACCGGCGAAATACTGCGGACAGCGGTTTCGATGATGGCAATATCGGAGAGAACTTCGATGTCATGGAGGACATCGCAAGGCGTGTTCCTCTTTCCCGTGTACTGCGTCCTGCCTGGGATGTGCTGATGCTGGGGGGTCTCGGCTTTGATGTATATACAGACGAACTGGTCTGGCAGGCGGTCTGGTCCGAAGAGGAAAAGGTCAATTACGCATCCACACCGCAGTTTCTGGTGGAAGCCGTGAAAAGGATCTGATCGCAGGAGAATAAACATATGGATGCATTTAAGGAAAGAGTGACAAATTACTGGACAAAGCGGGCGGAAGATTTTGCTGCGCTGAGGATACGTGAGCTTAGGAGCCCTTTGCGTTCTTACTGGTGGGCAGAGATGGCAAAGCATTTTCCGATGGGCAGGAACTTAAGGATCCTCGATCTCGGGACCGGAACCGGCTTTTTCACCTTTCTCCTGACGGAAAAGGGCAACAGGGTCACCGGGATCGACCTTACCGAAAAGATGATCTCCGAAGCAAAGGAGACGGCAGAATATCTCGGGATCCCGGCAGAGTTTTATGTGATGGATGCGGAGCATCCCGATTTTGAGGATGAAAGCTTTGATGTGCTGGTGACCCGCAACCTGACGTGGGTCCTGCCCAACCTGGCGGAAACCTATCGCAGCTGGTACCGTCTGCTTGTCCCGGGCGGTGTGCTGATCAATTTTGATGCGGATTACTGCCATGCAGCGCCGCAGAAGGATCTTCCCGAAAATCATGCCCATAAGAATATACCGCAGGAGCTTAATGAGGAAAATGATGCCATTACGCATGTTATGAAAGACAAACAGGGGATCCGCCCCGAGTGGGACTTCGGCCTTTTAAAGGATGCCGGATTTGAGCGGATCACCATCGATACCGGCGTCTGGCGCAGGATCTACCGGGAAAAGAATGAGTTCTACAACCCTGTGCCGATCTTTTGCATTGCGGCATATAAACCATATGTATAAAAATGTATTTAAGAGTTGAAACAGATCTTGTTTCATCCGAAAAATGCTTTTTTAGGAGGTTGTTTTTATGAAAAAAAGATTATTAGCAGGACTGACAGCTTCGATGCTGGTATTATCCCTTGCCGCCTGCGGCGGTTCAAGCCGGCCTGCGCAGACAACGGCAGCAGCTGCAGAAACCGCTGCGGCAACGGAAGCGGCAGCGACTGAAGCGGCTCCGGCGGAAACAGAGGCCCAGCCAGCTGCTGAAGCGAGCGGAGCAACCGGCGGAAAGATCCTTAAAACGGCTGCATCTTTCGCTTATCCGAGCCTCGACGTACACACGGAGTACTATGGATGGTACACCTCGATCTACGGTCTTTCAGAGGCCCTCTTCAAGATCGGCCCGGACATGGGACTGGTTCCATGCCTGGCGGAGTCCGCTGAGACCGACGGAACTGTCATGACGATCAAACTGCAGGATGCGGCGGCATTTTCCAACGGGAACCCGCTGACCGCGGACATGGTCATCCGGAACCTGCAGAGACTGGCAGAGGTCAATCCGCGTTTCGCCTTCCTCGGCGATTTCAACTATGAAGCAGTCGACGACAAGACCCTGACCATAGATACCAAGAATCCCTATCCGACGCTGAAGAACGACCTGGCGAGCCCGGAGTGCGGCATGATCGATCTGGACGCAACGACCGACTTTGATCTGGATCCGGTCTGCACAGGCCCGTTCGTCATCAGTGAGTTCATCCCGTCCGGTGACGTAACGGTCACGCGCAACGAAAACTACTGGGGCGGCGATGTCATCCTTGACGGTGCAGTATTCTACTACATGCAGGAAGACCAGCCGAAGCTGATGGCAATGCAGTCCGGCGAGCTTGACTGCTACAACAGTATCGACTCCGCCTCCCTGCAGATCTATCTTTCCGATCCGGCTTCCTACAAAGTAGTCCAGATCGCCGGTACCCGTCTTCAGTTCTATATCCTTAACGAAAACCGCCTGGACGACAAGGTCCGTGAAGCGATCAACCTGATCGTGGACAAGGACGCGATCGCGGCTTACCAGGAAGGCACGGTCTCTCCGGCAGTCGGTCCGTTCCTTCCGTCCGCTGCATATGGCCAGGTCAAGGTACCTGCAGTCGATACCGATAAGGCAAAGGCGCTCCTCGAAGAGGACGGCTACACGCTCGGTTCTGACGGTTTCTATGAGAAGGACGGTGCAAAGCTACACCTCAATATCTGCTACTATGCGGCACGTAACCTGGACGCCATTGCGATCCTGATGCAGGAACAGCTCAATAACTGCGGCATTGAGACGGAGCTGACCGTTGAAGAAGATCCGGACGCCACCTATATCGCGTCCGGCGATTTCGACATTGCCCTCTACTGCATGATCTCTGATAAGGCGGGTGATCCGCTGTACTTCATCGATTCCACGCTTGCGGAAGGCGCTTACTATGATTGCGGCGGCTTCGATGATGACGAATGCCAGGCTGCGATCGAACAGCTTCGTATCGAGCCGGATCCCGCTAAGCGTGCCGAGCTTGCCAACAAGTGTATCCAGATCGCGATCGATGACAATGCTTTCGGATACGTAGGCCTCTTCAACCAGACGACCGTTCTGAAGCCGGGCGTCAGCGGATTTGCTGAGGATATCCCGTTCGACTTCTACGGTGTAGATGCGAAGACGAACAAACAGTGATCAAACTTGAATGCATACTCCCAAATACGGACATTGCCGCTTCCTTTTTTAAAGGGGCGGCATGTCCGGCTTTATCGGGTGCTGTCTATGAAAAAATATGTAATAAAACGCCTGATATCCCTGATCCCCCTGCTGCTCATCCTGAGCTTTTTCAGCTTCCTGCTGCTGGATATGGCACCGGGTGATCCGGCTGAAAAGAAGCTGGCAGCGCAGGGCGTTGCCGTAACCAAAGAAGTGATCGAGGCCGAACGGATCCGGATGGGACTTGACCGCCCGTTCCTGACCCGTTACTTTGCGTGGCTTTTCGGCGCGCTCCGCGGAGACCTCGGGGTCTCCTACAAGGACGGCTTCCCGGTCATGGGGAAACTGATGGACGGGCTTGGAAAGACCTGCCAGCTGGCGGTCTCGAGCCTCGTCCTGTCGCTCCTCGTATCGATCCCGGTCAGCGTGATCTGCGCTGTCAGGCAGGACTCCCTCTTCGACAATGTTTTCCGCATCCTTTCCTTTGCGGGCAATTCTGTCCCGAACTTCCTGATCTCGGTGCTGCTGATGTTTGTGTTCTGCATCCGGATGAAGATCTTTCCGGTCATCGCCGGGGATTCTTTCAGCGGACTTTTCCTGCCCGTGATCTCCCTCGCGATCCCGATGACAGGACGCTTTATCCGGCAGTTCCGGGCAGAGATCATCAGCCAGCTGGAGCAGGATTTTGTTACCGGCATCCGCGCAAGGGGCGTCAGAGAGACGGTCGTACTGTTCCGCAACGTACTTTATAACGCTCTCGGGCACATGATCACGATCGCCGGCCTTTCCATTGGTACTCTGATGGGCGGCAGCGTCGTCATTGAGACGATCTTCCGCTGGTCCGGCATCGGCAAACTGGTCATGGATTCCATCACGGCCAGGGACTACCCGGTGGTGCAGGGCTTTGTCCTGATCATGGGCGTGATGTACCTGGTCATCGGTCTGGTGACAGACCTGATCTTTGTAACGCTGGATCCGAGAACGGAGATCACATCGTGAAAAAAGTCATATCTAACAAGATCATAAGGAAAAGGGCCCGGCGGCGCGTTTACGTCATCGGGGCGCTCTGCGTGCTGCTGGTCCTGATCGCCATATTCGCAAAGCAGCTTTCCCCGCATGACCCGAACGTCACCAGCGCGCTTCTGATCCGCCGGCCTCCTTCAAAGGAGTATCCTTTCGGAACGGACAGTTACGGACGCTGTGTGCTCTCGAGGGTCCTCGCGGGCGCCGGGACGACGATCTTCGCAACGACAGTGCTGGTCGCGGTGACCTTTGTTATCGGGACTGTGCTCGGCATCATCAGCGGTTACTACGGGGGTCTTGCCGACACACTGATCATGCGTGTGACCGAGCTCTTCCTGGCATTTCCGCAGATGGTCGTCGCGATCGCGGTGGCGGGCATACTCGGCGGCGGCCTGAAAGCGGCGCTGATCGCTCTCGGCGTGACGGCCTGGACCGGCTACGCCAAGATTGCGCGCAGCCACACGCTCAGCGTTAAAAATGAGAATTACATCGCGGCTGCAAAACTCGCGGGTCTCAGGGGCTGGCAGATCATCTGCTTCCATATCCTGCCCAATACGCTCTTTCCGCTGGTGACGAACGCCCTGACGCAGATCGGTACGACCATGATCGGCATCTCGGGACTTTCATTCCTGGGACTCGGCGTCATCCCGCCGCAGGCGGAGTGGGGCTCCATGATCAACGAATCCCGTGCCTACATCCAGCTCGCACCCTGGGCTGTACTTTATCCTGCCCTGGCGACAGTTATTACGATCATGCTTTTCAACTATCTCGGTGACGCCGTGATGGATCTGAGGAAAGCGGAAAGGAGGAACTGATGGCTGAAAATGTTCTCGAGATCAGGGACCTCTCGCTTTCTTACGGGGATGACGACATTGTCAGAAACGTCAACCTGTCCGTCAAAGCGGGCGAGATCCTGTGTATCGCCGGGGAGAGCGGATGCGGCAAGTCGACGCTTCTGAAAGCGATCCACGGTATGGACGCAATCAATGTTACCGCGGGAGACATCGTCTATGAAGGGAAGTCCATCCTCGGCATGCCCGCTTCGGAGCGGCGGCGGATGATGGGTACCGGCATCGGACTGATCCCGCAGAATCCGCAGGGCTCCTTTAACCCGCTGCGAAGCTTCGGAAAACAGATGAAGGAAACGATGGAGAGCCACGGGATGAAGTTTGACCGGACCGAAATGGTGCGGCTGATGGATTCCATGGGACTCCCGGACGGGGACAAGCTCATCTCGAGCCGCCCGTTCGAACTCTCGGGCGGTATGAACCAGAGAGTGGCGATCGTGTTTTCGCTGCTGCTGCAGCCGAAGGTCCTGCTTTGCGACGAGATCACGAGCGCGCTGGACGTGACGAGCGGCAAGATGGTCATCCATGAGGTGGAGAGTTATGCGGCGCACTCCAACGCGGCGATCCTGATGGTTACTCACCATCTGGGCATTGCAGACCGGATCGCCGACACCGTGGCGGTCATGAACCACGGAGAAGTTGTGGAGTACGGCCCGGTCAGCAAGGTACTTTACCATCCGGAAGACAGCTATACCAGGATGCTCCTGGAGAAGATCCCGAAGATCAGAAGGGAGGCGGTATCATGAGCAGTACAAATGATGTGCCCGTTCTTGAAGCGCGCGATCTTGTGAGGACCTTCCATAGTAAGGACAGGGAGATCAGGGCGCTGGATCATGTCTCCGTCCGGCTGATGCCCGGAAAGATCATGGGCGTCGTCGGCGAGAGCGGAAGCGGTAAATCCACCCTGATCAGGCATATCGCCTGTCTGGAAAAACCCGATGAGGGACAGCTGTTCTGCTGCGGACAGGAATATACCGGAAGGAACGCGGCTTTTGCCGGACGGCATATGCAGATGATCTTCCAGGATGCTTACGGCTCTTTCGATCCGAAGATGTGTTTCGCAAAGAGTATCCGGGAAGGACGGAACGGCAGGAAAGGCAGCGACGGCAAGAAGGCGGAAGATGATCCGGCACTTCTCAGGAATCTGCTGGAGAAAGTCCACCTCGACGAAAGCTTTCTGAAGCGTTACCCAGGTTCCCTGAGCGGCGGTCAATGCCAGCGTATGTCGATCGTCCGCGCGGTCTACTCAGGTGCCCGGATCCTGCTTTGTGACGAGGCAACGAGCGCCCTTGACGTGGCGTCGCAGGCACAGGTCATAGAACTTCTGAAGGAACTGAAAGAAGAGTATGCGATCTCGATGATCTTCGTCTCTCACGACCTCGGTGTCGTCAGCCAGCTCTGCGACGAAGTAATGGTCATGAAGAACGGACGTGTCGTGGAGCACGGGGATTGCCTGGAGGTGATCTCACACCCGAAGGAAGCGTATACACGGGAACTGCTCGACGCGGTCATGGAAGTAGGAGATGAGACAGGGATCCATGAGCACAGTCACTCAGACACTCCGGAATGGAAGGAAACGGATCTGGTGTGATCAAAAAGCTGGTTTTATAGTCAAACAAACAATATCAGAGGCAAGATGCGGTTGACAAACCCGGCGGCATCCTTTAAACTTGCAAAGATACTTCGGTACGGGATCTTGGTTCCGATATCGGAGTGTCTTTTTGTTAAAGGGGAAATATGTATGGAACATAAAAACAGGAGCACGTTTTCAAACAAGATGGGCTTCATCCTGTCGGCAGCCGGCGCTTCGGTCGGACTCGGCAATATCTGGAGATTTCCGTATCTTGCGGCGCGGTACGGCGGCGGCATTTTCCTGCTCGTCTATATCGTGCTGGCACTGACTTTCGGCTACACGATGATCATTTCAGAAACAGCGCTCGGACGCATGACCGGCAAGAGCCCGGTTGGCGCGTTCGAACGCTTCGGCAGGACTGCAGGCAACCGTTTCGGCGGATGGATCAATGCAATCATCCCGATGCTGATCGTGCCGTACTATTCGGTCATCGGCGGCTGGGTCTGCAAATATCTTTTTGAATATCTTGCAGGACACGAGGTGCAGATGGCGGAAGATGCTTTCTTCGGCGCTTTTATCGGAAGTGCAGGACAGCAGGTGCTGTGGTTCTGCGTTTTCGCGTTCCTGACGCTCTTCGTCATTTTCCGCGGTGTGGAAAACGGCATAGAGAGGGTCTCCCGCCTTGTCATGCCGGTACTTGTCGTACTGGCGGTCGTGATCGCGGCTTATTCCATGTCGAGACCGGGCGCGCTTGCAGGCGTGAAGTATTTCCTGGTTCCTGACTTTGCGCATTTTTCATGGATGACGGTTGTGGCGGCGCTGGGGCAGATGTTCTATTCGCTTTCGATCGCCATGGGTATCCTGGTCACCTTCGGTTCCTATATGAAAAAAGACGTCGACATGGAGACTTCCACGATCCAGGTCGAGATTTTTGATACGATGATCGCCGTCTTTGCCGGCCTGATGATCATCCCGGCTGTCTTTGCTTTTTCCGGAGGCGCGCCCGACGTGCTGCAGTCAGGTCCGTCCCTGATGTTTGTCACCATGCCGAAGATCTTTCTGAGCATGGGATTCGGCAGGGTGATCGGCATCCTGTTCTTCGTGCTCGTACTCTTTGCGGCAGTAACAAGTGCTATCGCCCTTACGGAAAGCTGCGTTTCGACATTTGAAGATGAACTTCACTTAAGCCGCCGGAACGGTACTCTGATCATGGGGCTGGAGATGCTTGTGCTCGGCATACTGAACTGCCTCGGCTTCAACATTCTCGGCAGCGTCAGTATTGCGGGTATGGGGATCCTGGACTTCTTTGATTTTACGACAAACTCGATCATGATGCCGGTCTCGGCGACAATGATCTGCCTTCTGGTGCTTCGGAAGATCACGGTGGCAAGGATCGAGGAAGAGGTGACCTTCGGAGGCAGTTCGGCGTTCCGTCTGCGCGGTGTTTACCGTTTTGTGCTGAAGTATATCGCGATCGCTTTCCTGATCGTCATCCTTGTTTCGTCGATCCTGAACGTGCTGGGAGTCATTCATATCTGACGGAAGGACGATATCGGCGTAAAGATGATCTCACGGTTGCTTTCACGGCCGGTTTCTATTACAATAGGGCGTATGAAAAAAGAGATGCCCATGTTTTTATACAGACTGATCCAGTTTACATGGGGCCTGCCTCAGACTCTGGCAGGTCTGTTCTTATATTTGTATTTTTATAAGAACAAGCATTTCAGGTACAGGAATGCTATAATCACGGTGTGGAGCGATGGGGCCGACTGTTTATCTCTTGGTCCCTTCGTTTTTATTTCCGGGAGCTTTTTCCCGAAGGACGGACGCGCGGGAACACGTTTCATACCGGAAGGAACGGTACTTTTCAGGGAGTCCGGCGAGGATACCGGGGAAAATGCACGTCCCTGGATGACGCCGGCGCTCGAGCGCATCCTCCGGCATGAATACGGGCATTCGATCCAGTCTATGATCCTTGGACCGGTGTATCTCGTCGCAGTCGGACTTCCGTCGATCCTCTGGTGCAGGGTACCTGCGCTCGGACACAGCTGGAGGAGCGGAAAGCGTTCGTATTATTCGTTTATCACCGAGCGGAGCGCCGACAGGTTCGGCGGCAACCGCAGGGAATGAAAGGTCTTGCATGGAAGGGATCAGGATCAACAAATACTTATCATCGATGGGGATCTGCTCCCGCAGGGAGGCGGACCGGCTGCTGGATGAGGGCAGGGTGCGCGTAAACGGCAAGCCTGCGGTACCCGGGCAGCGCATCATGGATGAGGATGTGATCAAGGTGGACGGGCGCACGGTCACCGCTGATCTTAAGGGCGAGCCTGTGCTGCTTGCATTTCACAAACCGCGCGGGATCGTATGCTCCACTTCGTCCAACGACAGGGCGGTCAACATTGTACAGTATATCAATTACAAAGACCGGATATTCCCGGTCGGGAGGCTGGATAAGGACTCCGAAGGCATCATTCTGATGACCAACCGCGGAGAACTTGTCAACCTTATCAATAAAGCCCGGTACGGGCATGAGAAGGAATATATCGTCACCTGCCGCAAAAAGGTCACGGACGGGTTTCTTAAAGCAATGAGCGAAGGCGTGGATATCATGATCCCCGTGATCGATGCGTCGGACAGTGTCAGACGGTCTGCGGACGGCCGGGAGTACGTAAGTGTCAGGACGAAACCGTGTACAGTCCGGAGGATCGATGACTACAGCTTTGATATCATTCTGACACAGGGACTGAACCGTCAGATCCGCAGGATGTGCGACGCGCTCGGAAACTATGTCGACAGGCTGAAGCGGATACGGGTCATGAACATCGAACTCGGCGACCTGCCGGAAGGCGCATGGCGCGAAGTGACCGGCGGAGAACTTACGGAGCTTGAGACGATGATCGGGCTAAAGGCGATTCCGGACGAAATGTCCGGGGATGCCTCTTCGCAGGACAGGTAACGTTGGATCCAGGAAGCAACATTGGCTGAAGACAGAATAAGGAGAACCACTATGAAGCTGATTTTACCGGAAGGATATGACCCGAAGCTCTCCGTCAGGGAGACACAGGATGCGATCAAATATATCAGGGACAAGTTTCAGAAAGTATTTGCGAGGGAGATGAATCTCGAGCGTATTTCCGCACCGCTGTTCCTGACTCACGGTTCAGGCCTCAATGATGATTTGAACGGAGTGGAGCGCAAGGTCAGCTTTGATCTGAAATCCATGCCGGGAGAAGAGATGGAGATCGTCCAGTCGCTCGCAAAGTGGAAGAGAATGGCGCTCGGCCGCTACGGTTTTCTGCCGGGTGAGGGCCTGTATACCAACATGAACGCGATCCGCCGTGACGAGGATCTTGACAACCTGCACAGCGTATATGTGGATCAGTGGGACTGGGAAAAGGTCATCATGAAGTCGGAGCGTACCGAAGAGACCCTCAGGAAGACCGTCCGCATGATCTTCAAGATCATCAAGCATATGGAACACGAGGTATGGTACA
Source organism: Lachnospiraceae bacterium (assembly GCA_017388745.1). GTDB lineage: Bacteria > Bacillota > Clostridia > Lachnospirales > Lachnospiraceae > Avilachnospira. The sequence continues at coordinate 12,020 of JAFPHE010000142.1, forward strand.
AGTATCCGAGCGCGGTCTATCATCTGCCGGATGAGATCACATTTATCGATTCTGAGGAGCTCCGTCAGATGTATCCGTCACTCAGTTCCAAAGAGAGAGAAAACGAGATCTGCCGCAAGTACGGCTGTGTTTTCCTGATGAAGATCGGTGACAAGCTCGGTGACGGCGTGCCGCATGACGGAAGAGCGCCGGACTATGACGACTGGCAGCTGAACGGGGACATTCTGTACTGGTTCGAGCCCCTTAAGATGGCGCTGGAGATCTCATCCATGGGCATCCGCGTTTCTGAAGACAGCCTCCGCACCCAGCTTGAAAAGGCCGGCTGTCCTGAGCGTGCGGAACTCCCGTTCCATAAGATGATCCTTGAGAAAAAGCTTCCCTATACGATCGGCGGCGGCATCGGCCAGTCCAGGCTGTGCATGCTGCTTCTCGGAAGGGCACACGTCGGCGAAGTCCAGGCCTCCATATGGCCGGACGAGATGCGGGAGACCTGCGCTCAGCACAGGATCTTCCTGCTGTAACGCTGCAGCCGGCTGGATGCTGTCATGACTGCATTTTCTGCCGCATAAGCCTGAAACTAAAAAGAAGAAGCTGGCGTATTGAAGATCCGGGATCTTCAGTACTCAGCTTCTTTTTTGGTCCTGTCATCCGGGCTGAAAAACGAACAGCCGGCATCTGCGGGTTCAGTTCCTGGAGCCTCCCATCAGGGTCAGCATGATGTGTGAATAAAGCTCCTGGCTCTTTGCCGTCCAGTTGGCACACATATCCGCGGCGATCTGCTCATCAGGCACCGATATGTCGATCGCAAGCAGCGTGCTGCGTCCTTCTCTCGCGGCACAGTGTACGGTATAGCCGCCGCTGCCCGAACGGAAATAATCCGCGGTCGTTCCTACCTCAGAGCGAAGGCTGAACTTGTTGGCCTCCAGGTACTCGTCCATGTCGGTCACGGCAGCAGAGGAGATCTCGCTGACAAAGAAAGAGAGTGCCTCACGGCCGTCGTTGGAGATCTCGTAATGGGTGGAATTGCCGACTTTGCGCGCAGTGATGAGACCCGATTCCACGAGATCGTTGAGCACGATCTGCAGTGTCATATAGGTGGTGTATTCTTTGTCGAGAAAGAACTCGGACAGCTGGTTGTTGGTCAGCGGGAAGTTGACCTTGTCCAGCATGTAAAGGATCATCAGTTTGTATAAGGTTTCCGGTTCCTGAAGCATATTCGGTCCTCTCTGGTCTGACTTGTTCCGCCGGTATCTCTGAGTGCGCCCGCTTTGCGGTGCCGCCCGGAACTTTAGTATAGTATAGCATAAGAAGTGCTGCTCTACAAATGGACAATTCCGCAGTTTTTTGTATGGAAGTTGTGGAAATCCTCTGCGGAATAGAGTAGAATAAATCTGGTATGTTCTGCCCCCGCATATGGGTCAGGACACAGAGGCAGAGATGAAAGATAAGATAGGAAAGCTGGCAAAAGGAATGTTGGATACGGAATCTCCGGTGATCAGGATATCGCCGGAGTCTGTTCGCGAGCACGTTTCCGCGGGCCGGCTGCATTCTTTTGTTCTCGAAGTACTGAGCGCAAACGGTGCGACGATCAAGGGGATCTGCTACAGCGACCATCCCGCGGTCCGCGCCGATATCCAGACTTTTACAGGCAGACGCGTGCATGTGTCTCTGCGCGTCGATGCGGCCGGCATGAAAGCCGGTGACGTCATTGCCGGAAGCATTACCATGGTCACAAACGGCGGCGAGTTCAAAGTGCCGTACGAGCTGAGCTGTGAAGAAACGCCCGCAGCGGCGGAAGAGACCGCAGACATCGTGGTCGAAGATCCGCTCACTTACGGCCGGTCTGATGAAGCGGCTGCGGCAGATCCGGAAGACGAGGACCTGCAGGCACAGCTGCGGCTCCTTCGTTCCTCGATCCCCGAGGATATGCCGCTCTTTGAGGCCGTGCTTTCCGCCATGATCAGGGCTAAGGACAGTTCACGTCTGACTTATTGTTTCTGCAAGGAAGCGATCCGCAGAGGCCTGAGCCTGACCAGGCTTTATGAGACCTATATCCATGCGTATCCCGATGATTCGGATGAGATGATGCCGAGAGAAGTACTGCTGTATTTCTCCTATGACCGCGATCCCGAAGCGGCGATCCGCGAGAAGTTATATAAAAACGTCCTGCTCTACGTCGACAGGGATTCGGAACTCTACGCGATCTATGAGACGCGTATGAGCCACTTCGCAATGAAGAGCCTGCAGGAGCTCAGGATCAGCCGGAGCCTGCAGCTGATTTACGACCGTATGCTCTATCCGGGCATGATCGACCAGAAGGCCGCGGCAGTACTGCCTGACCTGCTGAAATCCCGGCGCATCACCGTAACGGACGGAGATGCCGCTTACGTCAGCGTCAGATACCCCGAACTCGGGGCCCGCATGAGGGCGCGCATCGTCGGTGGGGAAGCATACATCCCGGTATATTTTGCAGATGCCCGGCTTCAGTTTGAAGACGAGGACGGAAAAGACGTGACGGCGGCCGTTCAGTATGCGGACGAGGAGATGTTCCGCAGGCCGGATCTGCTCCTCAAATGCTTCGAGCAGGCGCCGGAGCACCGGATGCTCCTTTTATCCGCGGCGAAAGAGATCCGTGAACGGGGCATCCGTAATGAAGAAGATAAAGCCATGCTTTTGCAGGCGCTGAACCGCCTGCAGCTGAAGCGGGACTTCAGGACCGGCATCGTCAGGATGCTCTGCCTGTCTGACGGGGATCCCCGCTGGATCGGCGCTCTGGAAGCGGAAGACTATACGGCGGATACAGCGTCCGATATCTGCCGCGCACTCTGTGCCCACGGGCATTACGAGGAAGCGTGGAAGATCACGCAGGGCTGCGGCTGCTGGCGGCAGGATCCCGCTGTATGTATGGACATGCTGGACGGGCTGATCCGTAAGGGAAGGATCCCGACTGCGGAAGGCATCCAGACGGCGGATGCCGCACCGGATCCTTTGTTTGTCGCTCTGTGCAAGCATGTGTTCGATTTAGATCCGGATAAGGCAGCGGACTCTGTCGTCCAGTATCTCGCCTACGCTTATGAAGGCCCGGCAGCAGACATGTACCGGGTCATGTCCGAAGTGCTGGCACGCGGACAGAAGCTGTACGAGATCCCGGAGAAGACCCTGTCCCTGCTCCTGTTCGCTGACAGCAGGGAACATATTGATGAGACCTTTGAAGCCTATGTCAGCCATTGCAGGTATACCGACATGATGGTCCGCGCCTATCTGAACCGGCGCAGCGCCGACTATTTCCTTGAAGAACAGGAAGTGATCGGCAGTATTCTGTTCGAAGCGCTTTTCAGCTATATGAAGGCGGTGGACGATCCCCTGAAGCTCCCGGACATCATGGCCCTGGCACTGACGAAGTACTATTCGGAAAAAGAAAGCCTGACGCAGGAAGAAACGCAGCTTTGTCAGAATCTTACCGATAAACTGATACAGGAAGGCCTGATATTCTGTTATACCAAAAAGCTTCGCAAGAAGATCCGTATTGCGAGAGAACTCTGCGACCGTTTTTATGTGGAGTTCCACGGAGATCCGCAGACGCCGCCGAAGATGCTCATACGGGTACTGCCGGATGAAAGCGAGTTTCATTCCGTGGAGATGAAACGGATTTACCGCAATATATACGTCATGTCGACCCTTCTTTTCATGGG
>JAFPHE010000143.1 GCA_017388745.1 Lachnospiraceae bacterium
ATGCCCAGCATGTTCAGTGCAACGAAAATGATACGCAGGACGAAGACGCCCACGACGATGCCACCGACATTACCGGTGCCGCCGACGAAGGATACGCCGCCGATGACGCAGGCCGCGATGGCGTCGCACTCGTTGTTCAGACCGGTCGCCGCCGTCACGGAACCGAGTCTTGCAGCCTCTACGAAACCTGCAAAGCCGTACATGGCGCCGGCAAGCGTATGCACAAGGACCGTCGTCATGAAAACGTTGACGCCCGAGACTCTTGCCGCCTCAGAGTTGGAACCTACCGCGAACATGTTCTTGCCGAAGCGGGTCTTGTTCCAGATGAACCACATGACCGCGACCAGCAGGATCGCGAAGATCACGTACCATGGGATGGAAACGTTCCAGCTTTCGATCTTGAAAGCGGGTCCGGATACTCTGTCCTTGAATTCCTGCGCCACGTTGCTGATCGGGCCGCCGCCGTTTCCGTTGATCTGGAAGAACATCAGGATGATGCCGTAGGTGATCAGCTGGGTCGCCAGCGTGACGATAAACGGATGCAGGCTGAACTTTGCAACGAAGAAACCGTTGACCAGACCGATGACCGCGCCCGCAGCCATGACCATCAGAAGCACCAGGATGATCCAGCCGACGTTCGTCGACGGCAGATGTTCAAAGATCAGCTTGCTCGCCGCACGGTTCTGCAGAAATGCAGCCGACATGCCGGCCGCGAGACCGAAGACACGGCCCGCGGAAAGGTCGGTACCCGTAAGGACGATACATCCGCCGATACCGAGCGCCATCGGCAGCGAGACCGCAGCCAGTGTGACGATATTGACGATGGAGCTGGGACTCAGGAAGTTCTTGTTAACGACGGCCGTGAATATGATAAACAGGGCCATGAGGATATACAGCGCATTGTTGAGCAGTCCGTCCGTCCAGAATCTGCGGCGGTCCCTGGCGTCCAACGCAAGGTACTCCTCCCTCTTTCTTTTAAAATAGCCTGTCAGTGCCATAGTCCCTCCTCCTTATACATATTTTGCAGCCAGTGTCATGATTTCTTCCTGTGTGGTGTTCCTGGCATCCACTTCGCCCGCCAGGCGTCCGCCCGACATGACCAGGATCCTGTCACAGACACCCAGGAGCTCCGGCATTTCGGACGAGACCATAAGGACGGTCTTGCCGCGGTTTGCCAGGTCCAGGATCAGCTGGTAGATCTCATACTTTGCTCCTACATCGATGCCTCGGGTCGGCTCGTCCAGAAGCAGCACCTCCGGATCCGTCAGCAGCCAGCGTCCGATAATGACCTTCTGCTGGTTTCCGCCGGAAAGGCTCCGGATCTTGGTCTCCTGGGAAGGCGTCTTGGTATGCATCGCATCGATGGACCACTGTGTATCCGCCATCATGGACTTTTTGGAAAGCCAGATACCGGCCTTCAGATGCCTCTTCATACTGGAAATGATGGTGTTGTCGCGGATGTTCTCAATGGCGAAGATACCGGTCGCCCGGCGTTCTTCAGTGAGAAGCGAAAAACCGTTCCTGATGGATTCTCTGGGGTTCCGGTTTCTGCAGACCTTCCCGTGCAGCCTGATGGTGCCGGATTTGCGGGTCGCGTTGCCGAAAATATTCTCCAGAGTTTCGGTCCGTCCGCTGCCGTCCAGTCCGGCAAGTCCGAGGACCTCCCCCTGATGCGCTTTGAACGAAACGTCTTTCAGAAGGCTGTACTGTGCCGTGAGGCCTTCCACCTCAAGGGATACCTCGCCGACCTTGTTGGTCTTGGGCGGGAACTGGTCTGTAAGCTCGCGGCCTACCATGTAGCGGATGATGTCTGACATCTCCAGCTCCGAAGAGGGCTTTGTGACCACATGGGTGCCGTCGCGCATGATCGTGATATAGTCGGAGATCCGTTTGATCTCCGCCATCTTGTGAGAAATATAGATGATCCCCACGCCCCGGTCCCGGAGCATGTTGATGATCCTGAAAAGATGCTCTACTTCTTCTTCTGTCAGTGAAGAAGTCGGCTCGTCAAAAACAATGATCCTTGAATTATAGGAGACCGCCTTGGCGATCTCCACCATCTGGCGCTGGGAGACCGGCATGGTACTCATGATACGCCTGGGATCCACATTGATCTCAAGCTCGTCAAACACGGCCTTTGTGTCTTTGTACATCTTTTTCTCATCGACCATGATGCCGCTCGTTATCGGATAGCGTCCGAGCCAGATATTGTCCATGACCGATCGCTTGAGCGCCTGGTTCAGTTCCTGGTGCACCATGGCGACACCGTTATCCAGTGCCTCGCGGCTGTTTCGGAAGTTGATCTCCTTCCCATCGAAATAAATATGTCCGCTGTCCTTGTTGTAGATGCCGAACAGACATTTCATCAAAGTGGACTTTCCGGCGCCGTTCTCGCCCATCAGGGCATGAACCGTCCCGGCTTTCACTTACAGGGAAACATGGTCCAGCGCTTTGACGCCGGGAAATGTTTTGGTGATATCCGTCATCCGGAGGAGAATGTCATCTGCCATTATTTACCTCCCAATTGCGTTTTTACCGTTTGTCTTCCAAAATAATCCAAGCGGGGGCAGCCGTCAGATGACGGCTGCCCCCTGCATTGATCTGTTGCCGTATATTACTCAGTGAAGGGAGCGTAAGCGACGAAGATCTTGTTGTTGAAGCCATCTGCCATTGAGAAGATGTCCGCACTGTCAGCGACAGCTGCTGCCGCGTCAACTACGGAAGTACCGTCCGCGATCGCTGCGACTTCGGTGCAGATCGCCGTAGCCATACCTTCAGCATCCTGCTTGACGGTGCCGGTCATGGTGTCGGCTGCGATCGCATCCTGAGCGACCTGGGTAGCGTCAACGCCGAATACCGGGATCTTGGTGCTCTCGCCGTCGCCCAGGTTGTAACCTGCAGCCTGCAGAGCGGAGATCGCGCCGATCGCCATGTCATCGTTGTTTGCAATGACAAGCTCGATCATGTTGCCGTTAGCCTCGGAGTACTCAGCCAGGTTGGTGCCCATGAACTCGTTGCCTGCTGCTGATGACCATGCGCCGTTCGGGTCAAGCTGGTACTTGTCGGAGTTGTTGGGGTTGAAGTAGACCAGTTCAGGCTTTCCTGCCTCGGCAAGGACTTTGTTTGCGTCCTCAACGCCGAACTGGGTACGATAGATCGCTTCTACGTTGGCTGCATCGCCCATGAACATTGCATAGGAGATCTCGCCGTCGCCGTTCAGATCGACATCATCGTAGTTTGCTACGAGGAACTCGCCGATCATCTTGCCCTGCATGTGGCCTGCTTCCGGAGCATCGGTGCCGATGAATGCAACATTGTCATTGCCGTTCAGGACCGTTCCCTCTTCGCCGTCGCCTTCAACTGCACGGTTGAAGAATACGACCGGAAGTCCGTTAGCCGCCTGGATGATCTGCTGTGCGGCATCCGCGGAACCGGAGGTGACCAGGTTGACGACCAGAACGTTGAATCCGTTGGTGACTGCGGTCTGTACCTGCTCGAGCTGTGTGCCCTGGTTATTGTTGCTGTCGAAGTCCTGATAGTTGATGCCTGCTGCCTCAAGATCAGCGTCAAGTGCGGCACGTACGGTGGAAAGATAAGCATCACTGAAAGCATACCAGAATACAGCTACTTTTGTCTCTTCCGCTGCCGGAGCTTCTGCTGCCGGTGCTTCCGTTGCTGCCTCTGTAGCTGCCTCAGTTGCAGCTTCCGTTGCCGGAGCAGCTGTGGTTGCCGGAGCGGATGAAGATCCGCCGCATGCGGTCAGCGCTGATACCATCGCCGTCGCGAGAAGCAGTGCGATCATTTTTTTCATTGTGCAATTCCTCCTTTTATAAAACTTGTTTCGGGTATCTGGTACCCTGTTCTGAGATAATCATACTCAGAACAAAGCCCAAGTTCCATGAGGAAACTTACGAAAAAGGTTAGGATCTTTACGCACTTATTCCATATATTCCAAAAATCAAACCGTATTTTTGTGCAGTTTACACAAACGAAAACAGAGCTTTCTGACTTTCCGGCGTAAACATATTATCGCGCGTGACGATGGTCGTGGCCGTATCGAGCCAGACCTCCCCGTCAATGTTCGCGCCTTCCAGCAGTTCCCAGGCGCGCTCAACGCCGAGGTATCCCATGGCATAGGGGTTCTGCGCGATCAGTGCTGAGACTGCCCCGTCCCGCATCCTGTCGATGCATTCCGGATTGGTATCAAATCCGACGGCATGGACCTTTCCGGTAAGCCCGTTCGCAGCAACCGCCCGGGCGGTTCCTACTGCCAGCGGTTCATTGAGTCCCACCAGAGCGTTGATCTCCGGATGCTCCTTCATAAGGATCTCCGCGCCGGTCTTGCCGGAATCCGGTGTGGCGGAGACGTTGACCGTAAAGATCTGCTTTACCCTGGCATCCTGCTGCAGGACTTCCCGCAGACCCAGCTCCCGTTCCTGGCCGTTTCTGCTTCCGAGGTCGAAATTGACGATGCCGACATTGATCTCCTGATCCGGCATATTGAGGACGGCAGCTGCGGTCATGCGTCCTGCCTGCACGTTGTCCGTGCCGATCCTGGCGCTGACCTTATGCGAATCCACATCCGAGTCAATGACCACGATCCTGACGCCCGCATCGGCGGCTTCATCGATGGCTGCCGCGTTTTCGCTGTAGCTGATCGCCGAAAAAACTATGGCGTCCGCACCGTCCCGGACCGCTTCCCGGATATACTCGTTCTGCTTTGCGTAATCTTCCTCGGTCTCGGGTCCCTGTATGACAAGGTCGATATTGTATTCCGATTTGGCCGCATTGGCGCCTGCGACAGCGGAAGCCCAGAACTGGGTACCGAGGGATTTCGTGATCATATACACTTTAAAACGGCGCTGGCTCCCGTGCTGCTGCATACCGCAGGCGGAAAGCAGCATACACGCCAGAAGGATGATTGCAGACAGACGCTTATATATTTTCATACTCTGCCTCCTCCCTTACCTTCGGCATGCGGATATCGACACGCGTTCCCTCGTCGGGCACGCTGTCTATGGTGATCCCGTAGGCGCTTCCGAAATAGATCTTCAGCCTGTCGTTGACATTTTTAATACCGATGCCTGCCCGGTCGCTGTGCTCCTTGTTCATGATGGCATCGATCTGCTCTTCGCTCATGCCGGTGCCGTTGTCTTCCACGCTCATGACGATGTCATCCCCGTCGCTTCTGACGGATATGATGATCTCCCCGTCATCCACCAGCCCGTTGATCCCGTGGTAGATGGCGTTTTCTATGATGGGCTGCAGGGTGATCTTGTTACACAGGTAATCCAGGCATTCCTCTTCCGTTCTGAACTCATAATGAAACTGGTCCTTGAACCGCTGAGACTGGATCTGCAGGTAGCTTTCCGCATGTTGCAGTTCGCTCCGGATGGGGATCAGCTCGTGTCCGCGGCTGATACTGATTCGGAACAGCCTCGCCAGAGCGTTGACCATCTGGACAGCCTCCGCATTTTTCCCCTGCTCACACATCCAGGAGATCGAGTCCAGAGTGTTATACAGGAAATGCGGGTTGATCTGGACCTGCAGTGCTTTCAATTCTGTTTTGCGGAGATTGATCTGCTCTTCCCTGACCTTTGCCATCAGCTGCTGGAGCCGCACCACCATGTGGCTGAATGATCCCGTCAGCATGTTGACCTCCTTCAGGCCGCTGACAGGAGTGTAGACAAACTCATCCGCGTTGTGTTCAAACTCCTCCATGGCTTCCGCAAGGTCCCTGATCGGCATGGACATCATATGCGAAAGGATGAAGCTGACGCCCACCATCGCTGCCAGGATGACCAGCGACGACAGCAGCAGGATCCTGCCCAGATCCCACAGGCTCTCGGTGATCAGTTCCTGCATGAAGCTCACGCCCACGACCTTCCATCGTCCGTTATCGAGACTCTGCACGGCGTAGATCACGTTGTCCGCCGCGTGGGTGCCGTCTTCAAAGGCCTCTATCATATCCGTATTCTCGGTCTTCAGATCGGAGTAGATCAGCTGCTGCTGAGGATGATAGACGATATTGCCGTCCGTATCCATCAGAAAGCAGTAGCCTCGTCTGCCGATACCGACGCCGTTGATATATGCCGAGATGTTGCTGCAGCTGATATCCAGAGCCACCCACCGTTCCGTTCCGATCAGCCTGACCGGCCGGATCATGGTGACGACCCAGGGATAGCTGCCCTCAAACAGAGAGACGACATGGGGCGCGGATATATATCCGTCCTTATAGTCTCCCATTTTATCCGCCTGGAAGGACGCGTTGAAATCCAGGTCTTCCCGCACATCTCCCAGCAGGCTGTAGCAGTTGACCAGACTTCCGTCCCCGTCATAGGTCGAGACGGCCACGACATCCGGGCGGATCTTTAAGAACACGTCAAAAAACTCATCGCGGTCCGTATCCCTGTCCTGCAGCGACTCGCTGATGCCGGACATGATCTTGTCCACATCGTCCAGGTAATCATTCACCGTATTGCTGACCTGCGCAACGGCACGCTGGCTGTTGGTCGCAGCATTCTGCAGCAGTGAGCTCCGGTAGGTACGGAAAAAGAGGAGGAC
>JAFPHE010000144.1 GCA_017388745.1 Lachnospiraceae bacterium
AGGGAAGGCCTTCTGATGATGCCGTCCGAAGAAGAGCAGTCGGAGATCGATGACTTTACCAAAGAATATCTGGCAAAGCAGGGCTACCGACGTTATGAGATCAGCAACTGGGCAAAGGAAGGCATGGAGTGCAGGCATAACTGCGGCTACTGGACCGGTGTGCCGTATCTCGGCTTCGGTCTGGGCGCAGCTTCCTGTTTTAACAAAAAGCGCTGGAACAATACAAGCGACCTTCAGGAGTATCTGGATCTCGATTTCGTGTCTGAGCTTTCCGCTGCAAGCCGGTGGAGCACAGCACGGGCAAGGGCGAGGATGGAGGCTGCCCTGAAACGGAGCGCCGCAAATGCCGCAGGAGCGGACAGCGCGGAAAGCATGACGCCTGCGGACGGAACGACGGAGGAAATGCCTTTAAGCGTCTGGGACAGGCTCCGTAAGAGCGTGCACCGCTTAAGCCGCGAGGAAAGGATCGAGGAGTACATGTTCCTCGGACTGCGGATGACAGACGGCATCTCAGCGACAGGGTTCCTTTCGGAATTCGGACAGCATCTGGATTCCGTCTATGGAAAGATCATCGATAAAAACATTATCAGCGGGCTCATGGAGAGTGTTGGCGGCCGTGTCAGGCTGACCGGGCGCGGCATGGATGTAAGCAATGTCGTCCTGAGTGATTTTCTCTTTGACAGGGAAGAAACACAGACAGAAAGCCGGGAACCGGCAGAGAATACATCTGAAGCCGAAAACGAAGCCTGACTATTCAAACGCTGCTCTGCAAACGGTTCTTACTGCATCTCCGGCATGACCCGTGAGGTTCTGCAGACCTCCTCTGAACAGTTCAATCTTTTCACTTTTTTTTAATACTTTTAAATGATGTAAACCACTTGACTTTTGTCGGGTGGTATTATATTATGACTACGTTAGCAATCAAATGAGTTGAGTGCTAACAAAGCCCGGAAGCAGGGTGCGGAGGTATGGCACCCGGAACGGAGACCAAAGTGAATGAGTTAGATGAGAGAAAAGTCGTCATATTGAAGGCGATCATAAAGAACTATCTCGAGACCGGAGAGCCGGTGGGCTCGCGTACGATCTCCAAGCTGAGCGGTCTGAACTTAAGCTCGGCAACGATCCGTAACGAGATGAGCGATCTTGTGGAGATGGGTTACATCATCCAGCCTCACACGTCGGCAGGACGTATCCCTACGGATAAGGGCTACCGCTTCTATGTGGACAGCATTATCAGGGAGAGCGACCAGCGGATGAGTGAAGCGACGAGCCTGATGGTCCAGAGGGTGGACAAGCTCGAAATGCTCTTAAAGCAGATGGTCAGGCTCCTTGCGGTCGACACCAATTATGCGGCGCTGATCAGCGGACCGAGCACTTCTACGACCAAGATGAAGTACCTGCAGCTGAGCATTCCGGCACCGGGACAGATCCTGATGATCCTTGTCCTGGACGGCAATGTTATCAAGAACGAGGTCCTGCAGGCCGAAGAAGAGATGGACTATGACACCGCGATGCAGGTGACGGTGATGCTGAACAATCACTTAAGCGGTCTGAGTCTTCGGGAGATCACTCCCAAGATCATTACCGATATCATGGTCCAGGCCGGAGAGCAGAAAGGCAATGTCAAGCTCGTTCTCGATGCGATCGTCGAGATGCTCGAACATGGTGAGACCAACCGTGATATCTTCACTTCCGGCGCGAAGAACATCTTCAAGTATCCTGAGCTCGCGGATGTGGATAAGGCGGCAGACCTGATCTCCGCGTTTGAGGAGAAGGACAGGCTGAACGAACTGGTGAACGAGGTCACTTCACTGACAGTTGCGGACGGCGCTGCCGGTAACAACATACAGGTCTATATCGGCGGAGAGGGTCCGATCAAGAACCTCAAGGACTGCTCGCTGATCACGGCACATTACGAGCTGGGAGACGGTATGAAGGGCGTTATCGGTGTTATCGGACCGAAACGTATGGACTATGAGAAGGTCATGCAGACGCTCCAGAACATGAAGGAGCAGCTGGACAACGCTTACGTCGGAAACGACGGACAGAGCGGGCCTTCTGACGATAAATAACTGAAGGACAGACACTGACATGGCAGACGAGAAGGATTTGAAACAAAAGGCAGAAGAACTGAACGGAACAGATACGGCGGCAGAGGAACTCGAGGAATCGATCGAAGAAGCCAGAGCGGACAGCGCCGAGGCGGAAGCAGCTGAGGAAGAGACGACAGAGAGCCCGGAGGAAGCGGAAGGCGAAGAGCCGGAAGAAGATGCCGGAGAGCAGGATACGGCGGAATCTGAAAAGCCTGCGAAGCCCGACAAGAAAGATAAGCAGATCGAGGAGCTCAATGATAAATACCGCCGGCTCTTTGCGGAATTCGATAATTACCGCAAGCGGACCGAGGTCGAAAAGACCGGCATGTTCGGTGAAGGTGAAAAGACGGTCCTGCTGAAAGTGCTGCCACTGATCGACAACTTTGAGAGAGCGCTGCAGAATGTTCCGGAAGAGGAAAAGGATTCGGCCTTTGTAGACGGTATTGAAAAGATCTACCGGTCTTTCCTGGATCTCATGAAGGGACTGGGAGTCGAACCGATCGAGGCAGTCGGCAAAGAGTTTGACGCGAATCTCCATAACGCGGTCATGCATGTGGAAGATGAAGAAGCCGGTGAAAACACCGTCGTCGAGGAGTTCCAGAAGGGCTATATGTTCCGCGACAAGGTGCTCAGGTATTCGATGGTCAAGGTAGCCAACTAAAAAACAGCGGCAGCGGATGCCGCGAAAGAGGAAAACAAAATGCCGATGGCATGAGCCGGAAGCATTTGAAAATATAAAGTACATTATTCAAATTGACATATTACCAGATTCAGTATAGGAGGACATCATTATGAGCAAGATTATCGGAATCGATTTAGGAACCACCAACAGCTGTGTAGCAGTTATGGAAGGCGGCAAGCCGACCGTTATCCCGAACGCAGAAGGACAGAGGACTACTCCGTCAGTCGTCGCATTCACCAAGACCGGTGAGAGACTGGTCGGCGATCCGGCAAAGCGTCAGGCGATCACTAATCCGGACAGGACCATTTCCTCAATCAAGAGACATATGGGTACTGATTATAAGGTAACGATCGACGGCAAGACCTACACCCCGCAGGAGATCTCCGCGATGATCCTTCAGAAGCTGAAGAGCGACGCTGAGAGCTACCTCGGCGAGAAGGTCACCGAAGCAGTCATTACCGTACCCGCTTACTTCAATGACGCTCAGCGTCAGGCAACGAAGGATGCAGGAAAGATCGCCGGTCTTGACGTAAAGCGTATCATCAATGAGCCGACAGCTGCAGCGCTTGCTTACGGCCTTGAGGATGAGAGTGAGCAGAAGGTCATGGTATATGACCTCGGCGGCGGTACTTTCGATGTTTCCATCATCGATATCGGAGACGGTGTCGTAGAGGTCATGGCGACCAACGGCGATACCCATCTTGGCGGCGATGACTATGATAACGTCATAATGAACTGGCTCGTTTCCGAGTTCAGAGTTGCAGAGGGCGTTGATCTTTCCGGCGACAAGATGGCGATGCAGAGACTGAAGGAAGCAGCGGAAAAAGCAAAGAAGGAGCTTTCCGCAGCTACCACCACCAATATCAACCTCCCGTTCATCACTGCAACCAGTGAGGGACCGAAGCATCTTGATATGACCCTTACCAGGGCAAAGTTCGATGAGCTGACAGCAGCCCTTACCGCACGTACCGCACAGCCGGTCAGAAATGCGATGAACGATGCCGGCATCACCAATGCCGATCTCAGCAAGGTCCTGCTGGTCGGCGGATCGACCCGTATGATCTGCGCACAGGAAGAGGTCAGAAAGATCACCGGCAAGGAGCCGTCCAAGACTCTGAATCCGGATGAGTGCGTTGCGATCGGTGCAGCAGTACAGGGCGGCAAGCTGGCAGGTGATGCAGGTGCAGGCGATGTCCTCCTTCTGGATGTCACTCCGCTTACCCTCAGCATCGAGACACTCGGCGGTGTAGCTACCCCGCTGATCAAGAGAAACACCACTATCCCGACGACTGCACAGCAGGTATTCTCCACTGCAGCTGACAACCAGACCGCAGTAGACATCCATGTCGTACAGGGTGAGCGTGAATTCGCACGTGACAACAAGACGCTCGGACAGTTCCGTCTGGACGGCATTGCTCCGGCACCGCGCGGCATCCCGCAGATCGAAGTTAAGTTCGACATCGATGCCAACGGTATCGTCAATGTTTCCGCGAAGGATCTCGGCACCGGCAAAGAGCAGCACATCACGATCACTTCCGGTTCCAACATGTCCAAGGATGACATCGATAAGGCTGTCCGTGAGGCACAGCAGTTCGAGGCTGAGGACAAGAAGAGAAAGGAAGGCGTTGACACGAAGAACGAGGCAGACTCCATCGTCTTCCAGACCGAGAAGGCACTGAAGGAAGTCGGCGACAAGGTCTCTGAGTCCGACAGGGCGGCTGTACAGGCTGATATCGATGCTCTGAAGAATGCACTGAATGCGCTTCCGGCAGACGGCAGCCTTACGGATGACCAGATCGCGAACATCAAGTCCCTCAGAGAGAAGCTGATGAATTCTTCACAGGGCGTTTTCACCAAGATGTATGAGCAGGCACAGGCAGCCAATGCAGGCGCACAGGGTGCAGGCCAGAACATGGGCGGACAGTCCGCACCGCATGATGACAATGTCGTCGACGGCGACTTCCGCGAAGTCTGATAAACTCCGGAAACGATAAATAATAACCACGGATGGCGAAGCTTTTGCTTCGCCATGCCGTGTGTATATGGAAAGCAGAAAATAAATGGCTGAGAAGAGAGATTATTACGAGGTCCTCGGTGTAGATAAGAATGCCGATGAGGCCACGATCAAAAAAGCATACAGACAGCTGGCCAAGAAATATCATCCGGATGCCAATCCGGGAGATAAGGAAGCGGAAGCAAAGTTCAAGGAAGCGGGCGAGGCATATGCCGTGCTTTCTGATGCCGACAAGCGTGCGGCGTATGACCGTTACGGTCATGCGGCATTCGACGCGAACTCCGCAGCTGGCCAGGCATCCGGCTTCGGCGGCTTCGACTTTGGCGGCATGGATTTCTCCGATCTGTTTGAAGGTCTGTTCGGCAGCGGCTTCGGCGGCGGTTTCGGCGGCTTCGGCGGAAGAAGTTACAGCTACGGCGGCGGTGCCACAGCGGCGCGCCGCGGTGCGGATGTCAGAACGATGGTGCGGATCAGCTTTTCCGAGGCGGTCTTCGGCTGTGACAAGGAGATCGAGATCGCATACAAGGATACCTGCAGCGAGTGCGGCGGCACAGGCGCTAAGAAGGGCACCAGCCCCGAGACCTGTTCACGCTGCGGAGGCAGAGGCAAGATCACGGTGACCCAGAACAATCCGTTCTTCGGCCAGATGCAGACAGTCACCACCTGCCCCGAATGCGGCGGCACGGGCAAGGTGATCAAGGAGAAGTGCCCGAATTGCCGTGGTCTTGGCTATGTCCAGACCAAGAAGCGCTTCAAGGTATCGATCCCGGCAGGCATTGATGACGGTCAGGCAGTACGTCTTAGCGGCGCGGGCGAGCCCGGATCCAACGGCGGTCCGAGAGGAGATCTCCTGGTAGGAGTTGAGATCACGGATGATCCGAAGTTCAAGCGCCAGGGCACTACGATCTTTTCGACAGTCGCAGTACCGTTCGCCAAGATGGCGCTCGGCGGCCCGATCCACATCAATACAGTCGACGGTAAAGTTGAGTATCAGGTCAAACCCGGCACTCCGACAGACACCAAAGTCCGCCTGAAGGGTAAGGGCGTCCCGGTCCTTGGCCGCAACGGCGCACGCGGCGATCATTATGTCACACTGATGGTCAAGGTACCTACCTCGCTTACGAGAGAGCAGAAGGAACTGCTCACAAAATATTCGGTGGCCTGCGGAGAGGACCCGGCAAAAGCCTGACCTCCATAACAGTATCAGATTCACAGGAAGCAGTTTTAGTGCAGAGCTCAGTTATGAGGCGGCATCAAAACTGCTTCTTTTTTATGCTGTCAGCCGCTGAAAACGGAGCAAAAACCATTCCGTCCCTGTTTGGCAATTTAAACATCTGAAAATTCTATGAAAACACTGTACTTTTGCTGTAAATAAGGTACAATGTCTTTGGCAAAATAAGCCGGACAAGGCTGAAACAAGCCGCACATTGACCCCGGAAAGGGGCAGTGATGAAAGGAGAACTGAATATGAAAAAGCAAGTATTGGCAGGCCTTTTTGTTCTGGGCATGGCAGTAATGGCTCTGAACGGCTGCGGCAAGAAAGCGCAGACCACAGAGACCACAGAGACCACAGCAGCAGCTTCGACCGAAGCACAGGCTGCAGCAACTGCCGCAGAAACCACCGCTGCATCTGAACCGGCATCTGAGACCGGGGCAGCGTCATCAGCAAAGACCGGACGGGCCGCCACCAATGAGATCACCGTCGGCATCGCACAGGACCTCGATGAAAGCCTTGACCCCCACCTTACCGTGGCGGCAGGAACAAGAGAGGTCATGTTCAACGTGTTCGAGGGACTTGTAAAGCCGGATCCGGAGGGCAATCTGATCCCTGCGGTAGCTTCAGGTTATGAGGTCTCAGAGGACGGACTGGAGTACACGTTCACGCTTCGCGAAGGGGTGAAGTTCCATGATGGAAGCCCTGTGGAGGTAGAGGATGCGATCTGGTCGATCATGAGAAATGCTGATGACTCCGAGGGGGAAGCGCTGGTTCCCGCGCTTACCGCAATTTCAAATATTACTTCCGAAGATAACAAGATCCATATCACACTCAGTCAGGCGAACAATGAGTTCCTTTCTTATATGACGCTGGCAGTTCTGCCTGCAGATTATACGAAGCAGGATACTGCTCCGATCGGAACCGGTCCGTTTAAGTTCGTGTCCCGTAAAGCGCAGGACTCCATCGTACTCGAGCGTTTTGACGAGTACTGGGGCACTCCGGCAAAGCTTGACCGCGTGACCTATAAGATCATTGAGAACAGTGAAGGCCTGATCATGGGCCTGCAGAGCGGCGCGCTTGACCTTGTCAGCCACCTCGGCAGCACCCAGACTTCACAGCTTTCCGAAAAGGATTTCCATATCGAACAGGGCACCATGAACCTTGTTCAGGCGTTGTATCTGAACAACGCTGTTGCTCCCTTTGATGATGTCCGTGTCCGTCAGGCTCTTTGCTATGCGGTGGATAAGCAGGGCGTGATCGACCTTGCATTTGACGGATTCGGCGTTCCGCTTGGTTCCTCCATGTATCCTGCGTTCGGCAAATACTTTGATGAGAGTCTGACTGATTACTATACCTATGATCCCGCAAAGGCGAAGGAACTCCTTGCCGAAGCAGGATATCCGAATGGTTTCAGTATGACCATTACCGTTCCGTCCAATTATCAGCCGCATGTCGATACAGCACAGGTCGTGGCTGAACAGCTGAAAGCCATCGGTGTCAATGCAACGATCCAGCCTGTTGAATGGGCAAGCTGGCTGAGTGACGTGTATTCGGGCAGAAAATATCAGAGTACCATGGTCGGTGTCGACGCGAGCGAAATGACCGCGAGTGCAATGCTTAAACGCTTTGAATCCACTGCCG
>JAFPHE010000145.1 GCA_017388745.1 Lachnospiraceae bacterium
ATCAGGTGCGACTGCGGTCCGAGGATGCGGTCTTCGTAGCTGGTGCCCGCAAGGCCTTCCTCCACGCCGTTTTTCATGATCTGCATGATCTCGCGCATCTGTTCCCTCGTGTGCACGGGATCCGTACCGCCGCGCTCCGCCTCATAAAGGGCCGCTGCCTCCGCGAAGCTCATGGGATGGTCCGCAAGGTACTTGAGCGTCTCTTCCGCAGTCACGAACGGCACGCTCAGGTCCGCGCGTGAAAGAGTCGGAAGGACAGGGTCGATCACAAGGAGCTCCATGGGAGCCAGTTCCTCCCTGAGCTTATCGATCACTTCCTTATCATAAGGCTTTGCCGACTTGATCTCCGTGACAAGGACTTCGCCCGAAGCCGCTTTTTTGTCTTTTGCGATCCATGCAGCCTGGGTCTTTGCGCTTCCGGATTCAGAGACGGAAATGCTGTCGGGGTTGAAGATGCCTGCGATCTTTTCTTTGATCCCGGCAGGGTCCGCGGCTTTCTTTTCTGTCTTCAGCAGGATCTCGTAGTAATCCCCGTTCATCGAGATCAGGCAGCCGTCGTAAGCGGTCAGTTCGATCATGCCGCCGCCCATGCTCGTCACGCCGTCCCAGCAGTGCTTTTCTCCATCGTTAAGGGTCACTGTCACGCGGTGGAGCGTCAGGTCCTCTTCATGCATCGGCACGACGTCAAAACGGATCTCAAGCGGGTCCGTTTTCATGATATCATAAATGCCTGCCGCCTTCGGATCTGTCAGTTCCACGCCGAGAATGCCGCACAAAAAGCCGAAATCGGAGCCGTGTCCGACATGGGTCGCCGCCTGCGTTCCGAAAGTGTCGAACTCGCAGAGCACGGACTTCATCTGCTCCGCACCGTGCGCCTCCCTGATCAGCTTCGCGATACGGAACGCGCCGCCCACATGGGAGCTGGATGCGCCGCGCATGATCGGTCCGAGGACGTCATTGAAAATACTTGGTCTTTCGTTAGCCATATGCCCTTCCTTTCGGTATGTATCCTGCAGTCAGCCTGCATTGATCATTTTCAGGTTCATTGTAATATAGCGGTTTTTGTAAATCAAGCGCAAGACAGCTTACTCCTCCGGGCTGATCCTGACGGAATCAAGTGCAGCCTTCAGCTGCGCCGCGTACTCTCCTGTCTGGTCGAGGGCGATGACCTCCACAATGGAACCTCCCATATCGATGATGAGGTCGCGCGCATCCAGCGACACGCCGTTCATGGTGCGCTTATAGGTCGTGAGGATGGCGGGCGCACCGTCGATCTCAAACTGCTCGTGGCTTTCAAAGCCTTCAAATCCCGGAACGGTCTCCCGGGCATTTTCTTCCATGCTTTCCCTGGTCATTTCAGAAAAGTCAACGGCGAGCTCTCCCGTGTTGATCGTCACGGAGTCAAAGCAGCGGTTCAGGTCCAGGACCGCATAGGCATTGGCATCGGTCGCATTATATCTGAACGCTTCCGGCATATGGATGGTGATCCCGCCGTATTCGACCGCTTCTTCATTAAGTCCGAGCTCTGCGTAGTCCGGAGCTTCCGTGGTCTCTTCGGTTTCCGGTTCCGTTTCGGTCTCGGTTTCCGCCTCCGTGCTTTCTTCCGTCGTTTCTTCTTCGATCTCCGCTATGATCTCTTCAGTCTCCGTTTCTTCCTGTGTTTCTGTTTCCGATACAGCTTCAGTCTGCGCCGCAGTCTCTTCCGCTGCGGTATCGGCCTTCTTTGATCCGCAGGCCGTAAGCATCCATGCCGCAAGACAGATCACTGCCATTGCAGTTACGTATTTTTTCCACATTTTCTTTACCATCACTTCTGTTCCTTATCTGCCGCGGGATAGCCGCAGCTTTCCGGTCTGTGCCGTTCACGCAATCATAACACAAAAACATGCAAATATAAAGAGCGGGCGCATCCCGTTTCAGGACACGCCCATTTTCGTGATCAGCCTGCGGCATGCGCCGCGGTTTCATAATCAGTGATATTTGTAGTAGTTGATCAGGCAGCCGTCCGCGATGATCTGGCGCTCGTCC
>JAFPHE010000146.1 GCA_017388745.1 Lachnospiraceae bacterium
GAACGCGGTGTGAAGCTGATCGGTACCGACTGTGACGCCATCGACCGCGCCGAAAACCGTGATTCGTTCGAGAAGCTGCTCCTTTCCCTGAACATCCCCCAGCCGGAAGGCAGGGCCGTGACAAGCATCGAAGCCGGCGTCGAGGCAGCACGGGAGATCGGCTATCCGGTCCTCGTCCGCCCGAGCTTCGTCCTCGGCGGCCGCGCGATGGAGATCGTAGCGGACGAGCAGATGCTCCGCCAGTACTTGAGGACAGCCGTCGAGATCGATGCGGACAAGCCTGTCCTTGTAGACAAATACATCAGAGGAAAAGAACTTGAGGTCGACGCGATCTGCGATGGCATCAATGTTTTCGTACCGGGCATCATGGAACTTGTAGAGCGCACCGGCGTTCACAGCGGTGACTCGATCAGCGTCTATCCGACCTTCAGCGTATCCGACAAGGTCAAAGGCATCATCCTGCAGTATGCGAAGAAGCTGGGACTCGGCATCGGCATCATCGGCCTCTACAATATCCAGTTCATCGTGGACAAGGAGGACAATGTCTACGTCATCGAGGTCAACCCGCGTTCCTCCCGCACTGTGCCGTTCTTAAGCAAGTCGACCGGATACTCGCTCGCGGATATCGCGACGGAGGTCATCCTCGGAAAGAGCCTCAAGGAGCAGGGGTACTTTGAACTTTATCCGGAAGAAAAGAAACGCTGCTACGTCAAGGTGCCGGTATTCTCATTTTCCAAGATCAAGGGACTCGACGCTTACCTTTCTCCTGAGATGAAGTCCACCGGCGAGGCGATCGGCTACGATGACAAGCTTCACCGCGCGATGTTCAAGGCCATGCAGGCAGCCGGCATGAAGCTCAATAATTACGGCACGGTCTTCTGCACGATCAATGACGAAGACAAGGAAGAAGCGCTGCCGCTGATCAGACGGTTCTACGACATGGGCTTCAATATCGAAGCGACCCGCGGCACCGCCATGTATCTCAAGGAACACGGCATCCGTACCCGCGCGGTCGGCAAGATCAGTGAGGGCAGCGACGAGATCCTCGAGTCGATCCGCGCCGGCTATGTCACCTATGTTATCAATACCCGCGCGCTGCACAGCGGCACCCATTCCAGAGACGGCGTGGAGATCCGCCGCTGCGCGACCGAAAACAACGTCAATATCTTTACTTCGCTCGATACTGTCAGGGTTCTGCTCGATGTCCTCGAGGAGACGACCATCACGGTCTCGACGATTGATTCGTAAACACAGAGATTCAGATGAAACAGGTTCTGTTAAAAGTAATCAGGAACACACCCGTCGCGGATAATGTCATTGCGATGACATTGGAAGGTGATGTGGGAGCGATCAGACGTCCCGGAGAGTTTATTAACATCAAAGTGGACGGATGCTTCCTAAGAAGACCGATATCCGTCTGCGATGTGGATACGGTATCGACCGGCACCAGGAGGATCGAAAAGGAGGCGCAGGAAGCCTTCGGCGTTTCGCTTTATAATGCGCCGGATGTCTCGAGGAGCAAAAAGGAAGATCCCGCCGGCATCCGGGATAAGCGCGGCGGTGAAGGAGACCCTGAAGTACAGGGTACGGTAACGATCCTCTACAAGGTCGTCGGCAAAGGTACGGAGATCCTTGCGAAATGCCGGAAAGGCGATATGCTCGATGTCCTGACCGGCCTCGGAAACGGTTTTGACATCGGCAGCGCAGGAGACGCTCCCTGGCTCATCGGCGGAGGCATCGGAAGCGCACCTATGATGATGCTTGCAAAGCATCTGATCGAGGACGGCGTAAGACCGACGGTGCTGCTGGGTTTCCGGACGGAGTCCGAGATGTTCCTGCATCACGATCTTTATGAGATCGGCTGCGACGTTTTTGTTGCGACGGAAGACGGCTCTTACGGAAAGAAAGGTTTTGTCACCGATCTGATCCGTGAAAAGGCGGAGAGCCTTTACTGCTCTTATATCTATGCCTGCGGACCGGGCCCGATGCTGAAAGCGGTTCATGGCTGCATCGCCGGGACCTGGCCGGAAGAAACTCCCGGCGCGGAACTCAGCCTCGAGGAACGTATGGGCTGCGGCTTCGGCGCCTGTATGGGATGCAGCATTATGACAGTAAACGGCCCCAGGCGCATCTGCAAGGACGGGCCGGTCTTTAAAGCAGAGGAACTCGTCTGGGAGTGATATATGCAGATCAATATCAGCAAAGAAAATGAAATCAGCGCGAAAACAGGGACGATCGCGGAAAACAGGCTCGGAGTCGAGCTTTGCGGCATTGCGCTGGATAATCCCGTCATAGCGGCAAGCGGTACCTTCGGCTACGGCTATGAGTTCGCGGAGATCTTCGATATCAATGAACTCGGGACATTTTCGTTCAAGGGAACGACCGCAGAACCCCGCTTCGGTAACCTGACGCCGAGAATCGCGGAGACCCCTTCCGGAATGCTCAATTCCGTCGGCCTTCAGAACCCGGGCGTGGACCGTGTGATCTCGGAGGAACTTCCGAAGCTGAAGAAGGTCTTCAGCAAACCCGTCATGGCGAATGTCAGCGGCTTTTCGACCGAAGAGTATGCGCATGTCTGTGAGCTGCTTGATAAAGAGGAACAGGTAGGCTGGCTCGAAGTCAATATCAGCTGTCCCAACGTGCACGGCGGCGGTATGGGCTTCGGAACCGATCCGAAAATGGCAGCCGAGGTGACAAAGGCCGTCAAAGCCGTGACAAGGAAGCCTGTCATCATGAAGCTGACGCCCAATGTGACGGATATCGCTTCGATCGCGAAAGCCTGTGAGGCGGAAGGCGCCGACGGCATCAGCCTGATCAATACGCTGCTTGCGATGCGGATCGATTTGAGGAACCGCAGGCCGCTCTTAAAGAACGGTACCGGCGGCATGTCGGGACCGGCGGTGTTCCCGGTGGCGGTCCGCTGCGTCTACCAGGTCAGAGAAGCGGTCAGCATCCCGGTCGTGGGGCTGGGCGGCGTGGCAAGCGCTGAGGACGTCATCGAGATGATGATGGCGGGCGCGACAGCCGTGCAGGTGGGTGCCATGAATCTTACGGAGCCCGGCATCTGCCGGAGGATCATCCGTGAACTCCCGGAGGCGATGGACCGCCTGAAGATCACGAATCTGAAGGACATTATCGGAGCTGCGCATCAATAAGCGTTTCTGGAAGGAGAGTATATCGATGGGAAAAGATGTCATCGTTGCATGTGATTTTGCAAGTGCGGAGGAGACATTCCGCTTTCTCGACAGGTTTGCCGGTGAGGAACGCAAGCCCTTCGTCAAGATCGGCATGGAGCTTTACTATGCCGAGGGACCGGCGATCGTAAAGGAGATCAAGCGCCGCGGCCATAAGATCTTCCTGGATCTGAAACTGCATGACATCCCCAATACGGTCCGCAAGGCGATGGCCGTACTGGCCCGTCTGGACGTCGACATCGTCAATGTTCATGCAGCCGGCACATCCGCGATGATGAAGGGCGCTGTCGAAGGCCTGATGCAGGGAACGACGGACCGGATGAAGCTCGAAATGGCGGATTTCCGGAAGATGATCGAAAACAACAAGGCCGATCAGAGCGGCAGATACGGCGATCTCGGACTGGAGATCAGCTGGCCGCTGATCATCGCGGTGACACAGCTGACCAGCACCGACCAGGAGAGCCTTGAGAAGGAACTGCTGATCGAACGGCCGATGGAAGAAGTCGTGATCAGCTATGCAAAGAATGCAAAGGCAGCAGGGCTCAACGGCGTGGTATGCTCGCCGCTTGAAGCAGCCGCGGTGCATAAAGCCTGCGGCGAGGATTTCCTGACAGTGACGCCGGGGATCCGCTTTGCCGAAAACGAGACCGGCGACCAGAAGAGAGTCATGACGCCCGCAGCGGCAAAGGAAGCAGGTTCCGATTATATTGTCGTCGGCCGCCCGGTCACCGCGGCAGCGGACCCGGTCGCGGCATAC
>JAFPHE010000147.1 GCA_017388745.1 Lachnospiraceae bacterium
CTTATCTTCATGAGATCGGCATCCGGTCGGAGGGGCTTTGCTCCCTGTTCCCCGGACGGATCAGATTCTTTGAGATCGGCGGGGATGAACTGGAAGAGTATATCGACTGGGTCTTCGGAAAGGCCGGGCTTCTCGGCGCGCGCAAGATCGGCTTCGGAAGCGGCGGCGCAAGGCGGCTTCCGGAAGGCATGAGCCCGGCGGAGGGCATGGAGATCTTTGCCGAAAAGGTCAGGAAGCACATCGTGCCTTACCTTGAGAAATATGATTACGAGATGGTCATCGAGCCCTTCAATCCGGCCGAGGCCAACTTCATCCTGACGGCTGCGGACGGCAAAGAAGCCGTTCAGAAGATCGGAAGCTCCCGTATCGGCATCCTGACGGATACCCTGCATATGATCGGTTCCGGTGATATTGCGGAAAATGTCGTCGCCGGCCAGTTTGACGTGATCCGGCACATCCATATCAGCGAGCCGGCGCGCGTTATGCCGGTCTGTTCCTACAGCCCCGAATGCCTTTCCTTTGTGAAAGCCTTTGCGGCAGCGGGCTATGACGGGACGATCTGTTTCGAGACGAAGTGCGCAGACTACGACGACCTTGCGACAGCGCTTTCGACCCTGAAAGAGCTTTGGAAGTAACGGGCGGAAACAGAGGTCATATAGATAATACAGATAAGCTGCACAGCAGTGATAAAGCTCAGACCCCTTCAGACGTAAGGAAGAGAAGGTGACGCGATGAAAAAGGCTCCATTCAAAAAACGTTTCGCTTACTGGTTTGATAACCGTATGGCCAAGGGCGGATTTGTACTGATCCGCCTGCTGGCTGTGTTTACCCTGCTGATCGTCCTGCTGATCGCCTTCATTGTCTTCAGGTTCAGCCTGAAGGAGGACGTCAGCTTCTTCTCTGCGCTGTGGGACAGCTTTTCCACGGTGATCAACGCCTGGATGCCGGCTTACGATGACGGCGGCGAGACGGTCAGGATCAGCTACCTGATCATGATGTCGATCGCGGCAATCGCCGGACTTTTTATCACGAGCGTCCTGATCGGTATCATTTCCAGCGCCATCGAGGAAAAGATCACGAGCCTGAAACGCGGCACTTCGGAAGTGATCGAAGAGGACCACATCGTGGTCCTGGGCTTTTACCCGGGCGAATATACCCTGCTGAAGCAGCTGGTCCTGGCTGCGGCGGACAGGCCCTGCTGCATCGTTGTTGCAGGCGACATGGAGCAGGAGGAGATGCAGCAGTACATCAAGGACAATGTCGAGTGCCCGAAGAACGTCCGGATCATCTGCAGGACGGTGGATATCTTCGATCCGAAGGCTCTGGAGCGCTGCTCCATTCCTACCTGCCGGTCCGTCATCATCAGCCCGACCGATGATTTCACGACGACGAAGGCGCTGCTGGCGGTGTCCACGATCATCCACAGTTCGGAGAACGAAAAGGTCCGCATCGGCGCGATCGTTTCGAAGAACGAATACAAGTTCCCGCCGTCCATTGCGGCGAGACATAACGTAACGACCCTGCAGACCAATGAGACGCTGGCCAAGATCATCGCCCATTCCTGCACGCAGCAGGGTCTGTCAGAGACCTTCAGGGAGGTCTTCAACTTTGAAGGCTCCGAGCTCTATGATATCGCGGTCCCCGAAGCCGTGGGACTTACTTTCGAGGAACTGAGCTGCCGGATGGATCAGGGCGTGCCGGTCGGCATACGCAGCGGAAGGAAGGTCAGGATCGATCCGCCCGCGGAGACCGTGATCGGGGAAGAGGACCACATCCTGGTCTTTTCGGAGGAGAGAACGAGCCCCGTGCTGAAGGAAATGCCGGAGATCCCGGAGATCGACCTCGCGGCGCGTGTCAGGAAAAAGGAAAAGCCCGCGAAGGTCACGATCATCGGGTCCGGAGGATCCCTGCTCACGGTCCTTCGGGAGCTTCCCGAAAATGTTTCCGAGGTGGTCGTGAACGGCTGCAGCGAGGAATACCGCGAGGAAGCGGAGGAGATCGCTGCTGACCGCAAAGATCCGTTCAGGATCTCCTTTACCGATCTGAACCTTGTGCGCACCTCCAATCTGGTCCGGCTCGCGGAGGCCGCGGAGCACATCGTCATCCTGTCAGATCATGACAACGATGAGGATGCCGCGGATATGGACAGCATTTTCATGCTTCTGAACCTGCGCGACATCAGGATCCGGAACGGGCTGAACTTCAATATCACCGCCGAGATGCGGCGTGAGAGCAACCAGAACCTGGTGGTCACGGATGACAACACGGATTTCGTCGTTGCGTCCAATATGTCGTCTCTGTTCCTGGCGCAGCTTTCGGAGAGCCCGGAGCTTCTAAGCGCTTTCAGCGAGCTGCTTTCGAATGAAGGCAACGAGCTGTTCCTGAAGGAAGCGGGCGTGCTGCAGTGTGCGGGCGAACGGTCCGTAGCTGAGATCCGTAAGATCGCGCTTATGCAGAAGTATGTCGTGATCGGATATGTTCCGGAAGGGACCGGCAGCAGCACGTTCAACCCGGGCCTGAATGAGGTCCTGACGCTGAAGGAGCGTGACAAGCTGATCGTCATCGGCGAATCGTAAGATAAGAAGAGGTGTACCATGGCAGACATTATCCGCATCAATGATGATACCTGGCGCATGGAAGATAACGGCGTCCGTTTCTTTCTCTTCTGCGGAACGGAAAAGGCGGCGCTGATCGATACAGGCATGAATTCGCCGGACGCGAGAAGCATCGCGGAGGGGCTGACGGATCTTCCCCTGATCCTGATCAATACGCACGCCGATCCTGACCACATCTCCGGCAACGGCGCTTTTGAGGAGTTTTATATGAGTCCGGCGGAAGAGGATAATTACCGTGCGCACGGCGGCAGGGGAAGGCTCATCCCGGTCCGGGAGGGCGACGTCATCGATCTCGGCGGCAGGCCGCTCCGTATCATC
>JAFPHE010000148.1 GCA_017388745.1 Lachnospiraceae bacterium
CATCACAGTGAAGGGCGAACAGATCCATTACATCGTATCCAACGTGGAACAGGTCAAACCGACCGGGATCGAAGAGATGATCGCCAACAGCAATAACAGCGATTCCACAAGCGAGTGGGACCTGACGCTGTTTACCTGTACACTCGGCGGACGTACCCGTTATGCGCTGCGCTGCGTGCGCGCGGATGAAGACTGAACGGACGGATCTTCCGACATCCGCATCTGCTGACAGCAGGAATTGATTTATGGTCCTTCAGGACCGGTAGAGCCCCGTGTCTGCTTGACACGGGGTCATTTGTTCACTTATAATGTCGTAGGATTGTATAATGGCACAGGCTTATGCCTTCATCGGACCAGATATGGAGACACCCTTTATGGACAGCAGGAATGAAAAGAAATATATATCCAAGGCAATCATCAACCGGCTTCCTCGTTATTACAGGTATCTCGGAGAACTGAAGGCAAAGGGCGTGGAGCGCATCAGCAGCAGTGAACTTTCCAGCATCATGAATGTCACTGCTTCCCAGATCCGCCAGGACCTCAACAATTTCGGAGGCTTCGGCCAGCAGGGATACGGCTACAATGTTGATTACCTGCATGACGAGATCGGCAAGATCCTCGGCATCGACCGGCCGCATAAGATCGTGACGGTGGGCGCGGGCAATCTCGGAAGCGCTCTGAGCGGTTATCAGAACTTTCCGCGCTACGGATTCAATATCATGGCCATGTTCGACAACGACGAGGCGAAGATCGGCAGTGTCATCCATGGGATCCCCGTGCTCCCGGTGAGCGGCATCGTGGATTATATCAATGAAAACGATATTGAGATCGTCATCCTGGCGATCCCGAAGGATGCGGCAAGAGAACTGCTGCACGAACTCGAAAAAACGAATATCAGGGGCGTGTGGAACTTTGCGCATACTGATTTTGAAATGCCGGGCGGCGTGGTGGTCGAGAACGTCCACCTTTCAGAGAGCCTGATGCGGCTGAGTTATGAGATCGCCAATCCTGGAGAGCCTGTTTCATGATCGTAGGTGTCGGAACAGACCTGATCGAACTGAAGAGAGTACAGAAAGCCTGCGGGAAGCCTTCGTTTCTCAGCAGGATATTTACTGAAGATGAATACCGGGAAGCTTCGGGGGATCACCGCAGGCTTGCCGGTAATTTTGCGGTCAAGGAAGCCGTATCCAAGGCACTGGGGACCGGGTTCGGTTCCGTGAAGCCCCGTGAGATCGAGGTATTCAGGGACAGACGCGGCAAGCCTTATGTAAAGCTTTCAGGGAAAGCAAAGGAACAGGCACGGCTGCTTAAAGTCACGGGCTTGGAGGTCTCGATCTCGGATACGGAAGAACTGGTACTTGCATTTGCCGTCGCTGAAGGCGCAGCGGTATCCGAAGATACGGCAGAGGAACTATTGACATAAACCGGATCCGGTAAAGAAACGGACATGGAGGTCGTTATGAAAGACAACAGACATTTCAGCAGGACAGGAGCGATCGTGGATCTCGGTGCGATCCGTGAGAACATGATCGCGCTGGTAAAGGCGGCAAGGGAAGAAAACCCGGAGATCAAAGCGCTGGCAACGGTCAAAGCGGACGCCTACGGCCACGGTGCCTGTGAGGTCGCCAATGCGGTCGAAGATATCGCGGACATGTTTTCAGTAGCCTGTACCGATGAGGGCATCGAACTCAGGGAAGAGGGCGGCATCAGAAAGCCCGTCCTGATCCTCGGCCCCGTTTTTGCGGAAGACGACGAAGATACGATCCGTTACGGCCTGACACAGGTCATATTTACGGTGAAACGATTAAAGCAGCTCAATGAGAATGCCGCCCGGTTCGCGAGGGAAAACGGCCTCGATCCGGCTGCGCTGAAAAAGGAAGCGGAAGCTGCAGGCGACACGGTCGGGGAGATCCTGGCTCTGATGAAGGAAGACAGGATGAAGAAAGAAAGAGCAGCAGCTGTGGAGAAGGCTGCTGCCGCTGCTGCGGATCCGTCCTCAGCGGAGAACAGGGCGCGGGTGACGGCCCTGAAAACGGGAAGCGGCAGGGACTGCTGCTTTGCCGACGGAAAGGCGCATGTGCATATCGCAGTCGATACCGGTATGTCCCGTATCGGCCTTGCACCGGATGAAAACGGTCTCAGGATCCTTAAGGCGGCCATGGAACTGCCATACGTCAGCATCGACGGCGTCTTCACTCATTTCGCCACAGCGGATGAGAAGGATAAGAGCGGTGCAAATCTGGCGCTTTCAAAGTTTCAGAAGTTCAAAGCCATGGCAGAGGAAGCCGGCATCCGCATCCCGTGCTGGCACTGTGCCAACACGGCTTCGATCATCGACGGCATCGGTCTGAAAGGCTTTGATCTTTGCCGCGTGGGCATCGGCCTTTACGGCATGTATCCGTCGGATGAAGTGCGTAAGGAACGCGTGGCGCTCCGGCCTGCCCTGACCTGGTATGCCTATATCACGTACGTCAAGTGGATCGAAGCGGGGACTTCGGTCAGCTACGGCTATAAGTACACGGCGGATAAGCGCATGCGTGTCGGTACGGTATGCATCGGATATGCGGACGGGTACCCGAGGTCTTTATCACTTAAGGGAACGGAAGTGCTCGTAAACGGACGCCGCTGCCCGATCCTCGGACGCATCTGTATGGATCAGATGATGATCGACATAAGCGCGTTTGAAGAAGGGGAGGTCTTTGAGGGCGTTCCGGTCATCCTGATCGGCGGCAGCGGCACGGATGCGGACTCGTATATCAGTGCGGAAGAACTTGCCGAAAAGATCGGCACGATCAGCTATGAAATGACCTGCGGCATCAGCAGGCGCGTGCCGAGGAAATACCTTAAGTAAAACGGAAACTGCTTACGCCGTCCCGGTCAAAGGGGCGGCGTATCGATCATAAACAAACGGGGGCACAGATAAAAGCATTGGATCCTGCCGGACAGACAAAACTGAATAAGGGAAACAAAGGCGGCACAGCCATGGCGGCCGCTGCCCCAAAGCGCGGCGTCTGGACTCTGGTGAGGGATACGTTCACCGATGCGCTCTTTATCGGGAAGGTGCTGACGATCGCTCTTCCGGTCGCCCTGCAGAACCTGCTGAACACCGTGACCAACATGATCGATACGATCATGATCGGAAGCCTGGGCGCATCCACGATCGCGGCGGTAGGTCTCGCGAACAAGTACTTCTTTGTATTCGGACTGCTGGTTTTCGGCATCTGTTCCGGTTCCGGCGTGCTGAGCGCGCAGTTTTACGGCAACCGTGATCTCGCCAATATCCGGAGGGTGCTGGGACTGACGGTCATCATGGCCAGCATCGGTGCGGTCTTCTTCATGGCACCGGGGTTCTTCGCCCCCGACACGGTCATGCGTATCTTTACTACGAGCACGGATGCACAGGCGATCGGCGTCAGGTATTTAAGGATCGTCGTTTTTTCCTACTGGTTCATGGCCGTCAATGTGGCGATGGTCCAGATGATGCGCACGGTCGGCAGCGCACAGGCGCCGGTCTTTACCTCGATCCTTGCGATCGCGGTCAACATTTTCCTGAACTATACCCTGATCTTCGGCCATTTCGGCGCGCCGAGGCTCGGTGTGGAAGGTGCCGCACTGGCGACGCTCGCTGCCAGGATCGCGGAATTCCTCGCGCTCCTGATCGTGATGGTGCACATACGGGTGCCGCATGATTTCAGCGGGGAAACGGAACGCACGAAGGAAAAGATCGGGGACAGTGTCTATATCTTCCGGGGCAGAGTGAAAGAGTTCATCGGATGGAACAGCCGGTTCCTGGGGAGCTTTTTCTCGACTTCGGTACCCGTCATATTCAATGAGTTCATGTGGGGCCTCGGAACTACGCTTTATTCCGTGGCTTACGGGCGCATGGGCGACAATGCGGTCGCGGCCGTCACGATCAGTTCGACGATCGAGGAACTGATGATGGTACTCTGGTTCGGACTTTCCGCCGCGACTTCGGTCATCCTCGGAAACGAGCTGGGCGCCGGGAAGCTGAAGGAAGCGGAGGACCATGCGGCGAAGTTCTGTGTGGTCTCCGTAGTGATGTCGCTCGCGGTCATGCTGCTGCTCTTTCTGATCCGCCGCCCGATCACCTCGCTGTTTGCGGTCGGGCCGGAAGTGGAAGAGCTCGTGGTGAAGATACTGAACGTCCTCATCATCGTTTTTATCCCCAAGATGCTCAACAACATCATCGTCGTAGGTATCTTAAGGGCAGGCGGAGATACCCGCTGGTGCCTCTTCATCGATACTTCCGGTGTATGGTGCGTCGGTGTGCCTCTGGCTTTCCTGGGCGCACTGTACTGGCACCTTCCGATCCATGTCGTGTTTTTCCTCGTATGCATCGAGGAGATCTACAAGATGTTCTTCGGTTTATGGCGCGTGAGCAGAAAAAAATGGCTGCGAAACATTGCCATAGAAGTGCAATAGTGGTATACTTTTACGGATAATGTGATAAAACAGGAGCTGCGGAAAGATTTCCGCCATGGGCTTTCCGGCAGCCGGATACAATAATTTAGTCAGTGAGGTTATTTTATGTCAGGACATTCCAAATTTGCCAACATTCGTGCCAAAAAAGAGAAGAACGACGCCGCTAAGGGCAAGATCTATACTATCATCGGACGTGAGATCGCGATTGCCGTAAAGGAAGGCGGACCGGATCCTGCCAATAACTTCAAGCTGAAGTTCGTCATCCAGAAGGCCAAGGCAGCCAACATGCCCAACGATACCATCGAGCGCGGCATCAAGAAGGCAGCCGGCGGCGGTGACGGCGCAGATTACCAGCAGCTCCGTTATGAGGGCTACGGTGTCGGAGGCGTGGCGATCATCGTCGACGCTCTTACAGACAACAAGAACCGTACTGCGGCCAACGTCAAGTCCGCATTCACCAAGGGACAGGGATCCCTCGGCGCACAGAACTCCGTTTCCTTCATGTTTGAGCGCAAGGGACAGATCATCGTGGACCGCGAAGAGTACGACGGATCCGGCGATGACCTGATGGAGATCGCTCTCGAAGCAGGCGCAGAGGATCTGAAGGAAGAAGAGGACAGCTTTGAGATCCTGACCGATCCCGATGACTTTGACGCGGTCAGAGAAGCGCTGGATGCCGCAGGCGTACCGATGGCAGAAGCCGAAGTCGCCATGATCCCGCTCAATACCGTATCCGTTACGGACGAGCAGATGGTCAAGAACCTGCGCAGGACGCTGGACCTCCTCGACGAGGACGATGACGTGCAGCAGTATTATACCAACTGGGAAGAAGAGTAATTGGATCTATGGCCTACGACGGCATCGTTACAGCGGCAGTTGTCCGTGAACTGAATGACCGGCTGCTCATGGGCAGTATCAGTAAAGTAGCTCAACCTGAAAAGGATGAGCTACTTTTAACGCTTAAGTGCAGCAGGCAGCAGCTGCGTCTCTGCATTTCCGCCAATGCTTCGACCCCCATGGTCTACCTCAGGGAGGAAAATGAACTCTCTCCCGCAACGGCTCCCAATTTCTGCATGACGCTCCGCAAGCATATCGGCGGCGGAAGGATCACTCGGATCTTCCAGCCGTCAGCCTCCGGCTTTGGAGGAAATGGCGGAGCAGGCGATCCCGAAGGCACCGGAGACGCTTCAGGTTCTTTGCCGCTGCATGAAGGACTCGAGCGCATCATCGTTTTTGAGATCGAGCATCTCGATGAGATGGGGGATGTCAGCAGGAAATATCTCATATGCGAGCTCATGGGCAAGCATTCCAACATCATCCTCACGAAGCCGGACCTGACGATCATCGACAGTATCAAGCATGTATCGCATATGACCAGCTCTGTCAGGGAAGTCCTTCCCGGCAGGACCTGGTTCATTCCGGATGCCGCTGCCAAAGCCAATCCGGTGACGCTGTGCCGCGATGCGGAAGCATTCCGGAGAGTTATCCGGGGCGGCGCGGGAAACGAAAGCATTTTCAAGCATTTTTACCTGTCGGTCACCGGCATCAGCCCGTCGGTCTCCGGCGAGATCCTGCACCGGGCGGGCGTTGACCCGGACCTTCCGCATGCGGATCTTTCGGATGATGAGTCTGACAGGATCTTCACGGCTTTTTCCGGGCTCATGCAGGACGTTCTCGCAGGGCGCTTTGAACCCTGTATCATCTATGACGGAGACAGGCTTTCCGAGTTTTCGGCTGTCAGGCTGAGTTCGCTCGAAGGCGGGGACTTGAGCTGCGAGACCTTTGGCAGCATAAGCGAAGTGATCCGGCTCTTCTATGAAAGAAGGGACCGCCAGAACCGCATCCGCGCCAAGTCCGAAGACATCCGCCGGGTCCTGAAGACGCTGACGGAAAGGGCTTCCAAAAAACTGGAGCTTCTGGAAAAGCAGTATAAGGATACGGACAAACGCGACCAGTACCGCATCTGGGGCGAACTGCTCAATACCTACGGGTATTCGCTGAACGGCGGCGAGGACCATCTGGTCTGCAGCAATTACTATGATGAAGGCCGGGACATACGGATCCCGCTCGACCGGAACCTCAGTGCGCAGGAAAACGCGAAAAAGTATTTTGAGCGTTATCAGAAACTGAAGCGCACCAGGGAAGCCGTTTCCCGTCAGATCGGGGAAAGCAGGCAGACGCTCTGGCATCTCGATTCGATCGCTTCGTCGCTGCAGCTTTGCGAGGGTGAAGCGGATCTTAACGAGCTTCGGCGCGAGATGGCGGAAGCAGGATACATCCATAAGGGAAGTGACAAAAACCGCAGCGGAAAGGTGCAGGGAAACCGGAAGAATGAGAAAAAGTCACAGCCGCTGCACTTTGTCAGTTCGGACGGCATCGATATCTATGTCGGAAGGAACAACTACCAGAACGAAGAACTGGACTTTAAGATCGCGGACAGCAATGACTGGTGGTTCCATGCGAAGAACCGTCCCGGATCCCATGTGATCGCGAAGACCGGCAGCCGGGAGCTTCCTGACAGGACCTGCCTTGAAGCGGCACAGCTTGCGGCATATTACAGTAAAGCAGGCATTGCCTCGCAGGATAATCCGTACAGTCCGAAGAGTACCGACAGCACGGAAAAGATCGAAGTGGACTATGTGCGCAAACGCGAACTGAAACGTGTTCCCGGAGCCGCTCCGGGGTATGTCATTTATCACACGAATTACAGCATTGTCGTTGAACCGAGAGCCACGGTTTGATATACTTAAATGATAATAAACGGCGGTGAGCCGCAAAGAAAGAGGGATCCATATGCCTGAGATCAGGAGCATGACAGGCTTCGGCCGTGCAGAAGACGTAACGGATGACTACCGTATACTGGTAGAGCTGAAGTCAGTCAACCATCGTTACCTTGACCTTTCCATCAAAATGCCTCGGCGCTTCAACTGCTTTGAAGCAAGGCTCAGACAGCTGCTGAAGGAATATATCGAACGCGGCAAGACAGACGTCTACATTACCTTTGAGGATTACTCCGAAGGGAGCCGCAGACTGATCTATAACCGCGAGCTGGCATCGGAGTATCTCGAGCGGCTGAAGGAAATGGAACAGGAATTCGGCATCCGCAATGACGTCAGCACGACCATGCTGGCCAGGTTCCCGGATGTTCTCGTTATGGAAGAAGGCTCTGACGACGAGGACCGTATGTGGGAACTTCTGGAGCCGGTCGTCAGAAAAGCGGCTAAGGCATTTACCGACGACCGTGCACGTGAAGGAGCCAATCTCCGTGCAGACCTGCTGCTCAAGCTCGGCCAGATCAGACAGAATGTCGCGGACATCGTGGCATTCTCGCCGTCCGTCGTGGAGGAGTACAGGAACAGGCTCTACACCAGGATCAAAGAGACACTTGCGGACAATTCGCTGACGGCGGATGAGGGAAGAGTGGTCACGGAAGTAACGATCTTTGCTGACAAAGTCTGTACCGACGAGGAGATGGTCCGTCTGCAGAGCCATGTGGACGCCATGACGAAGAAACTTGAGACAGGCGGAAGCTGCGGCAGGGAACTGGACTTCATAGCCCAGGAGATGAACCGCGAAGCAAACACGACTCTCTCCAAAGCCAACAGCCTTCAGATCGCGGATACCGCGATCGCGCTCAAGACCGCGATAGAAAAGGTGAGAGAACAGGTGCAGAACATCGAATAGAATTACGGAGGCCCAATCATATGAATGATCGTGAAGACATGGAACGCACAGAGCACCATCCGTTCGAACGCAACAAGGGCATGCTGGTCGTGATCTCAGGTTTTTCAGGATCCGGCAAAGGTACGCTGATGAAACAGCTGATGGAGAATTACGATTATTATTCACTCTCCATTTCCGCAACGACCAGGGCACCCCGTCCCGGCGAGCAGGAAGGAAGGGAGTACTTCTTCGTCAGCCGTGAACGCTTTATGGAGATGATCCAGAACGACGAGCTTCTGGAGTATGCCAAATACGTTGACAATTACTACGGCACGCCGCGCTCCTATGTGGAACAGGAGATGGCAAGGGGCAAGGACGTTATCCTCGAGATCGAGATGCAGGGCGCTCTGAAGATCAAAGCCAAGTATCCGGAATCGGTCCTGGTGTTCATTACGCCGCCGACCGTGGAAGAACTGATCGCGCGCTTAAGGAAACGCGGCACGGAGACGGAAGACGTCATCCGCAAGCGCCTCGAAAAAGCGGCAATGGAAGCGGAAGGCATCGAGGCGTATGACTACATCCTCGTCAACGACAACCTTGATAAGACCGCGAAGCACCTGAACTATCTGATCCAGGACCAGCATATGCGCGTGCGCAGCCAGATCGCTTTCCTGGAGCGGATCCGCAAGGAACTGAGAGTCAATTACGCATATATGAATCAATGATCTGATCATAAACATCGAAAGGCAGGTAATATACCATGGCAATGTTATATCCGACCTACGGAGACATTATTAACGAGGTCAATTCCACGAGCGGTCAGGAAGAACCGGTCATCAGCAGCAGATATTCCGTCGTGATCGCTGCGGCGAAGAGAGCAAGGCAGCTCGTTGACGGAGCACCGACCGAAGAGGATCTGATAGACGACAAGCCCCTTACGGCTGCGATAGATGAGATCTATACAGGACAGATCAGGATCCTTCCGAAAGAAAACGAGGAATGATCCCTTTGGCTGCGGACAGAACACAATCCGATAAGCCGCGGAAGGGAAGAACACGCAGGGTGCATCTGATCTCCCTCGGCTGTGACAAGAACCTTGTGGACTCCGAGAAGACGCTCGGGCTTCTTTGCGGGGAAGGATATGTCTACACGGACGATCCTTATCTTGCCGATGTGATCATCGTCAATACCTGCTGCTTTATCAGGGACGCCAAGGATGAGAGCGTGCAGACGCTGCTCGAGATGACGGATCTGAAAAAGGAAATGGGTGAGACTGCACCGCTGCTGGTCGTGATGGGCTGCATGGCGGAACGGTATAAGGACGAGATCCAGGAGACACTTCCTGAAGTCGACGTACTTGTGGGCACCAACTCCTGGCAGGACATCACCGGGATCCTTGAGGGACATGAGAAGAAAGTCCTGGAAGACGAGAGGAACGGAAGATCTGCCGGACCTGTCCATTCGGGCGCTATCCGGGATATTTCCGACAATGCATTCATCGAAAGACCCGTCCGGGAACGGATGATCACTGCAGGCGGGCATTATGCGTATCTCAAGATCGCTGAGGGCTGCGGAAAGAACTGTACTTACTGCATCATCCCTTCCCTGAAGGGAAAGTTCCGTTCGGTCCCGATGGAAGACCTGATCGAAGAGGCGGAGAAGCTGGCGGCGGAAGGCGTGAAGGAGCTGATCCTGATCGCACAGGAAACGACGCTTTACGGTGTTGACCTGTACGGTGAGAAACGGCTGCCCGCGCTGCTTGAAGCCCTGAACGCGATCGACGGTATCCGCTGGATCCGGATCATGTACTGTTATCCGGAGGAGATCACGGACGAACTTGTCGACGCGATCCGCAGACTTCCGAAAGTCTGCCACTATCTTGATATTCCGATCCAGCACGCCTCGGATCATATTTTAAGAAGAATGGCCCGGCGTACGACGCATGATGAGATCGTTTCCAGGATCAAAGGCCTCAGGGAGGCGATCCCTGACATCGTGCTCCGTACGACAATGATCTCGGGCTTTCCGGGAGAGACAGATGCAGATCATAAGATCCTTACTGAATTTGTTCGTGAAATGGAGTTTGATCGGCTCGGCGACTTCGAATACTCGAGAGAAGAAGGAACGGCAGCCGCGTCATTTAGTCATCAGGTTTCAGCCAAAGTCAAAGCCTTAAGAAGGGCCGAGATCATGGAGATACAGCAGCAGATCGCCTGGAAGAAGGCGGAGCGCATGGCAGGCCGTGATCTTGAAGTTATGATCGAGGGAAGACTGGCTGATCAGGAGGGCACCGTTTATGTCGGGCGTACCTACATGGATGCGCCGGACGTGGACGGCCTGATCTATATCGATACCCGCGGACGCTCATTTATGACAGGCGATATCGTACATGCGCGCGTGACCGCCGCACATGAATATGATCTGGTTGGTGAAATCACAGAAAGTATAAAGGAATGAAAATGAATCTTCCGAATAAACTGACCTGCTTAAGGGTCATTATGATACCGTTTTTTGTCGGCGCCATGCTGTTCAGCCTCCGGCAGGGCACGGGGGAAGCTGCGGTCCGGGACCTGGCTGCAGGTATTGAGGGTTTTCGCATGGCAGCACATGCGGGCGATCCGTATGCCGCACCGTTCGTTCTCTGGAGGAGGATCGCTTTTGTGATCTTCTGCCTGGCATCTTTTACGGATTTTCTGGACGGACAGATCGCAAGGAAATATCAGCTCGTGACGGATTTCGGCAAATTCATGGATCCTCTTGCGGATAAACTCCTGGTGTGTTCCGCGCTGATCCTGCTGACGGCGGAAGGATCCCTTCCGGCCTGGGTAGTGATCGTCATCATCGCGAGAGAGTTCATCATCAGCGGTTTCCGTCTGGTGGCCGCGGACAACGGGATCGTTATTGCAGCCAGCTGGTGGGGCAAATTCAAAACGGTCTCACAGATGCTTTTGTGCATGCTGCTGATCCTGCCGAAGCTGCCGCTGATCGCGGGAGAGGCCGTGATCACGGTCCTGACAGCGGTCGTAGTCCTGCTTACGCTGATCTCCCTCATCGACTATATGAAAAAGAACATCAGGGTCATTACCGAGGGCGGGATGTGATCCTGTCTGCGGCACGGACTGTTGATTGACCTGCTTAAGCAGGCCGGAGATAACTGTTGATTATTCTTACGATACTCAAATGGATAGGCATCATACTGCTGGTTCTGCTCGGGCTTATACTGCTCGTGCTGGCTGTCGTGCTGTTTGTGCCCGTACGGTATCGTGCATGCGGAAGTTTTCTGTCTGATATCCCGGACGGAACTGTCACCGCCCGCTGGCTGTTCGGGACCTTAAGAGCGGGCGCGGAGTACCACCGGCCGGAAAAAGCCGGGGAACGCCCGGAAGGTTTCAGCGCTTATGTAAAAGTGCTGTGGCTGACGCTTTTTGAGATCCCCGATAAGACGCCGGATGTTCCGGCGGAAGAGACACAGATAAGCACGGAGCAGACGGACAGCCCGCCTGTCACGGCGCAGGCTGAGGAAAGTTCGGAGACGCCGGTACAGGCTGCAGATGAACGCCCGTCTGTACCGGATGTAAGACCTGCAGCAGGAACGGAAGATCCCGGGCAGCCTCCGGATGAGGAGGATGCAGGTGCCGCTTCGGAGGAAGAGCAGCCCGGCTGGTTTGAAAGAACGGCGGCACGGATCTCCGGCTGGTGGAAGGATGTATCCGAAACCGGCAGGGCGCTGTATCAGAGCATAAAAAAAAGGACTGACGGTGCCGCAGAGATCTGGAAGATGCTCAACGACGAATCCAACCGGAAGGAAATGGAGCTTCTGAAAAGAGGTATTATAAGGATCCTGAAGGAGTTTGTTCCGAAAGGAGGAAGCGGCCGGATCAGGATCGGCACCGGCGACCCGTATTCTACGGGACAGATCATACAGTTCCTTGCAATGCTGTATCCCGTATACGGAGATACGGTGGAAGTGATCCCGGAGTTCACGGAGTCCGTTCACGATGCGGAGGGAGATATCCGGGGCGCAGTACGGCTGTTCCCGATCGTCTGGACCGTTCTGAGAGTGGTGCTGAATAAGCGGCTCCGTGCAATATATAAGAAATGCAAACAGATCCTGGACCGGGAGATCCTGGCCTGAGGTCTTAGGTTATACAGTGAGGTACTTCAGATGGGAAAGATCAGTGACAATGTGAAAGTGGATTATAACCTGACGAACGACGGTCTGGGCATGACGCTGCAGGCATTGTTTAAAGGCATGGAGGGCCTTGTCCAGTCCAAGACGGTCGTGGGTGAGCCTGTACAGATCGGCGACGCGACGATCGTTCCGCTTGTGGAAGTCTCTGCAGGACTGGCGAGCGGAACATTGAAAAACAATGCCAAAAACAACGGTGCCGGCGCCATGAGCGCAAAGCTTTCTCCGGTGGCGATGCTGATCATCCAGGAAGGCCGCACGAGACTGGTCAATGTAAAGAACCAGGATGTTATGACCAGACTGCTTGACCTGATCCCGGAAGCGATCGATAAGATCACAAAGGGCGCGGTGAGCCCGGAGGCGAGGGCGGCTGCCAAAGACATGCTGGATAAGGACGATGCGGAAGACGATCTGCTGGATCATATCGAGATCGTCACGGCAAACGAAGACTGATAGATGAAAGATCCCGTATATGCCTGCGGCATATGTACGGATGACCCGGGAAAAGCGGGTTCGGATGAGAACTCACCAGATACGGAGGAACGGTAAAGATGTTATACCACAGCACAAGAAGCAAAACTGAAATGGTCGGCGCCAAGGAAGCCGTACTGAAAGGTCTCTGCCCGGACGGCGGCCTCTATGTCAGCGACGATATTGCCGGCGCAAAACCGGATATGAAGGCTCTGATGGGCATGGAGTACGAGGAGATCGTCTACGAGGTCTTCCGTCTGCTGCTCACCGATTACAGCGATGAAGAACTGAAAGACTGTATTGCAAAGGCCTATAAGGGCAAGTTTGAGACGTCAGACCTCACTCCGGTCACGAAGATCGGCAGCAATTACCTGCTCGAACTGTATCACGGTCCGACGGCAGCTTTCAAGGATATGGCGCTCTGCATGCTTCCGCAGCTGATGAGCAAGGCACTGAAGGATGAGAAGGTCATGATCCTGACCGCTACCAGCGGCGATACCGGCAAGGCCGCGCTCGCCGGCTTCAGGGATGCGGAAAACATCGGCATTACTGTCTTTTATCCGCACGGCGGCGTCAGCGATATCCAGTATCTGCAGATGGCGACCGCGGAGGGCGCCAACGTCAATGTTGCCGCTGTCAGAGGAAACTTTGATGACTGCCAGACCGGTGTAAAGCAGGTCTTCGCACGCTGCTCCGACAGGATCCGTGCAGAACGGAAGATCAGCCTTTCCAGTGCCAACTCCATCAATGTCGGCCGTCTGGTGCCGCAGATCATCTATTATATCGAAGCTTATAAGCAGCTGATGAAGGACGGCGCGGTCGCATTCGGCGACCCGGTCGACTTTGTAGTGCCGACCGGCAATTTCGGCGACATCCTCGCAGGCTATTATGCAAAGGTTATCGGGCTTCCGGTCGGACGCCTTGTGGTTGCTTCCAATGAAAATAACGTCCTGACGGATTTCTTTGCAAGCGGCGTTTACAACAAAAAGCGCCCGTTCGTCAAGACGATCTCCCCGAGCATGGACATCCTGGTCTCTTCCAACCTGGAGCGTATGCTGTATTATGCGGCAGACGGAGACTGCGATTATGTTGCGGGCCTGATGAAAGACCTCAGTGAAAAAGGCGGTTTTGAAGTAACGGACGAGGTCATGGCCAGACTTGACGAGACCTTTGACGCGGCATATGCCGACAACGAAGAATCAAAGGCTGCGATCCGTGAAGCATTTGAAAAAGACGGACGTCTGATCGATCCCCATACGGCTTGCGGTTACAAGGTAGCGCAGCGGATGGAAGAAGACCGCAAAGACTGCGGCGAGAGCGGCAATCCGACTGTCATCCTGTCTACGGCAAGCCCGTTCAAGTTTGCGAAGGATGTCTACGAGGCGATCTTCGGAGCATTCACAAAGGAAGACGGCAGCGAGCCGGACGGTTTTGATTACATGAAGGCGCTCGCGGAAAAGACCGGAGAGAAGATCCCGGCACCGCTTGCGGAGCTTAAGTCAAAGCCGGTACTTCATAAGAGCGTCGTGAACATCGATGAGATCGAGAAGTTTGTTGTCGAAGGACTGAAAGTCCTCGGCTGAAGCTGAACCGGTCCCGTTCCTGATGCTTACGATTCAGGTACAGATACCGATACCATCACCCATGTCAGACCCATCGCATGGGTGATTCTTTCTGTAAAAA
This sequence comes from Lachnospiraceae bacterium, assembly GCA_017388745.1. Taxonomy (GTDB): domain Bacteria; phylum Bacillota; class Clostridia; order Lachnospirales; family Lachnospiraceae; genus Avilachnospira. Next base: position 14,450 of record JAFPHE010000148.1, read on the forward strand.
CCAATGGGCATTACTACTGCAACAACTGCAAATCAGCAGATCAGAACAGCGAGCAGGATCGCTTTTCCCGTAATCATGGAAAACCTGCTCATGACACTGGTCAGTATCGTGGACACGGCAATGGTCGGTGCGATCGGCGCATATGCGACTTCAGCCGTTGCCCTGGTGGCATCTCCGACCTGGGTCGTCAATGCCGCTGTCCAGGGCGCGGGTGCGGGGTGTTCCGTACTGGTCGCGCACCGGGTCGGGGCGGGAAGCTGGGACGGCGCCCGGAGAGGAGCCCGGGAGTCCATGACGATCGGCCTCATGACGGGTATCTTTTTCTTCGTCGTGATGGAGCTTCTTTCATCCCGCATCCCGGTATGGATGGGAGGCGAGCCGGACATATGTCCGCTGTCCACGGCATATCTGCGTATCGTCGCTGCGGGTTATCCGCTTTATATCATGGGGCTTGTGACCTGCGGAGCGATCCGGGGAGCGGGAGATACGTCGACTCCCATGCGCATCACCGCAACAGCCAACATCCTCAACATGATCCTTAATTATCTGCTGATCTATCCCGCAAGAATGATAAGCATCGGCAGCCTGCGCTTCGCGATGTGGGGAGCCGGCATGGGTGTTGCCGGTGCGGCAGCCGCTACCGCGGTCTCGACCGCGATCTCCGGCTTTGCAGTCCTCGTGATACTGCTCAGACGTAAAGAGGGGCTTTTCGTCCGCATGAATGAGAGCTTCCGGCTTGTGCGTCAGGATATGCGGGAAGTCCTTGAGGTGGCGCTTCCGACATCTGCGGAACGTCTGACGATCAATATCGGCCAGATCTTTTTCATCAGGGTCATTTCTTCCCTGGGTACAGTTATGCTGGCGGCACATCATATCGCGGTAACGGCGGAAGCTGTCTCTTACAACCCCGGTTTCGGCTACCAGGCCGCCGGAACGACTCTGACCGGGCAGTGTATCGGCGCCCGCAGCGAAAAGCTCGCACACCGCTACGGGGCGATCTCCATCTGGTCGGGCGCTGCTTTCATGTTTGTCACCGGCGCAATGCTGATCATCTTTGCCGAACCGTTTGTCAGCCTGTTCACTCCGGACCCGGAAGTCGTTAAGTACGCCGCCATTGCGCTCAGGGTCGCGGGCGTGGCACAGCCGTTCTTTGCCTTGTCCATCGTCGGCTCCGGCGTATTAAGAGGCCTCGGTGACGCAAAGATCACGATCCCGATCGCGCTGCTTTCCATGTGGGCGGTCCGGATCCCGCTTGCGCTTTTATTTGTGCTGAAGCTCGGCATGGGGCTGAAAGGAGCCTGGTACGCGATGCTGGTGGACCTTGTGCTCCGCGGCATCGTGACGCTTGCGCGTTTCTACTCAGGACGGTGGAAACGGAACCACAAATGGATCAGAACGGCATAGTCCGTCTGAAATGAAGAAAGGAGAGACCCTATGAAGATCATGATCGCATCGGATATCCACGGCTCAACAAAGTACTGCCGGGAAATGATGGAGGCTTTCAGGCGTGAACAGCCCGACAGGCTGCTTCTGCTCGGAGACATTCTTTATCACGGTCCGCGAAACGGTCTGCCGGAAGAATATGATCCGAAAGAGGTCATCACCATGCTGAACGGGATCCGTGACCGGATCCTCTGCGTCAGGGGCAACTGTGATACGGAGATCGACCAGATGGTGCTGGACTTTCCGATCATGGCGGAGTACTGTATCCTCTACCTGGATGAAGCCGGAAAAAAACATGGCCGTATGGTCTTTGCCACGCACGGCCATCATTTTCATAAAGACGCGCTTCCGCCGATGCAGCAGGGAGATATCCTGCTGCACGGCCACACGCATGTGCCGGCATGGGAAGAAGTACCGGCAGGAAAGG
>JAFPHE010000149.1 GCA_017388745.1 Lachnospiraceae bacterium
CAGAAAAGGAGCTCTTATATGGCAAGTATTGCCGAAAAATTATTTGGTACACACAGTGAGCGGGAATTGAAGAGGATCTATCCCATAGTGGATAGGATCGAGGCCCTCGACGCGACCATGGCTGCGATGTCTGATGAGGAACTGAGAGGCCAGACCGCACTGTTCAAAGAGCGTCTGGCAAACGGTGAGACCCTCGATGATATCCTCCCAGAAGCATTCGCGACGGTGCGTGAAGCTGCGTCCCGTGTACTCGGCATGAAGCACTTCCGCGTGCAGCTGATCGGCGGCGTCGTCCTGCATCAGGGACGTATTGCCGAGATGAAGACAGGTGAAGGAAAAACGCTGGTTTCAACCTGCCCGGCATATCTTAATGCGCTCGCAGGCAAAGGCGTACATATCGTCACGGTCAACGACTATCTGGCAAAGCGTGACGCCGAGTGGATGGGCAAGGTCCATGAGTTCCTGGGTCTGACGGTCGGTGTTGTTTTAAACAGTATGGATAATGCGGAGCGCAAACGCCAGTATGCCTGCGATATCACCTATGTTACCAACAACGAGCTGGGTTTCGACTACCTGCGCGACAACATGGCGATCTATAAGGAGCAGTTGGTCCTGCGCGATCTTGACTATGCGATCATCGACGAGGTGGACTCTGTCCTGATCGATGAAGCGCGTACTCCGCTTATTATTTCCGGCCAGTCGGGAAAGAGCACAAAACTCTATGAGATGTGTGATGTGCTTGCGAGGCGGCTGGAACGCGGCGAAGCGTCAGCTGAGTTTTCAAAACTGAATGCGATCCTCGGCGAAGAGATCGAGGAGACCGGCGATTTTATTTATGATGAGAAAGACAAGAACGCTTCCCTTACGGAACAGGGTGTTCATAAGGTAGAGGAGTTTTTCCATATCGATAACCTTGCGGATCCGGAGAACCTGGAGATTCAGCATTGTATCATCCTTGCGCTGCGCGCGCATTATGCGATGCACCGCGACAAGGACTATGTGGTCAAGGATGATGAAGTCCTGATCGTTGATGAGTTTACCGGACGTATCATGCCCGGCCGACGGTATTCCGACGGTCTCCATCAGGCGATCGAAGCGAAGGAACACGTCAATGTCCGCCGTGAGAGCAGGACTCTGGCAACGATCACCTTCCAGAATTTCTTTAATAAGTTCACCAAGAAAGCCGGCATGACCGGTACCGCACAGACCGAGGAGAAGGAATTCCGTAACATCTACGCAATGGATGTCATCGTAATCCCGACCAATGTCCCTGTCAAGAGGATCGACCTCGAGGATGCGGTCTATAAGACAAAGCGAGAGAAGTTCAATGCAGTCTGTGACAGCGTTGAGGAATCCTATCGCAAAGGCCAGCCGGTACTGGTCGGTACGATCACCATTGAGACTTCCGAGCTGCTTTCCGGTATGCTGAAAAAGAGAGGCATCCCGCACAACGTCCTGAATGCGAAGTTCCACGAAAAGGAAGCGGAGATCGTTGCACAGGCCGGCCAGCACGGAGCGGTCACGATCGCGACCAACATGGCAGGACGTGGTACCGATATCAAGCTGGACGACGAAGCAAGAGCGCTCGGCGGTCTGAAGATTGTCGGTACCGAACGGCACGAGTCCCGCCGTATCGACAACCAGCTGCGCGGCCGTTCCGGCCGACAGGGCGATCCGGGTGAGTCCAAGTTCTATCTGTCTCTGGAGGATGATCTCCTGAGACTCTTCGGTGCTGACAACCTTATGAATGTCTTCAACCGTCTGGGTGTGGAAGAAGGCGAGGAGATCCAGCACAAGATGCTTTCCAAGGCGATCGAGAACGCCCAGAAGAAGATCGAGAACAACAACTTTGCCGTACGTGAACAGCTGCTGAAGTTTGACCAGGTCAATAATGAACAGCGTGATGTCGTCTATGCGGACCGCCGCAAGGTCCTGGACGGTCTGAACATGCGTGATGTGGTCATCGGTTATGCGCAGGACATCGTGGACAATGCGGTGGATATGACGATCGCAGATGATGCACAGCCCGCAGACTGGGACATCTCCGCGCTCAACAACATGCTTCTGCCCGTAATCCCGCTGAAGCCGACCAGACTGACGCAGGATGAATTTGACCACATGACCAAGGCAGGACTTAAACAGCTTCTCAAGGAGCAGGCGATCAAGCTGTACGAAGAGAAGGAAGCGCTGTTCCCGGATCCCGAGCAGCTGCGTGAAGCAGAGCGTGTGGTACTCCTCAAAGTGATCGACAACAAGTGGATGAGCCATATCGATGATATGACCCAGCTGAGGGAAGGTATCGGTCTTGTGACCTACGGACAGAAGGATCCGCTGGTGGAGTATAAAAC
>JAFPHE010000150.1 GCA_017388745.1 Lachnospiraceae bacterium
GGTATCTACGCTATCCCTGCAGCGCTGAAGATGGCTGAACAGTTTGATATTGAGCTTCCGATCATTTTTGCCGTGGACGCGATCGTGAATCACGGTGCCGATCCTAAACAGACAGTACGCGACCTCATGCTGCGCGACCGCAAGGACGAGCGTGCCTGAATCATTGCGGCAGGGGCGGAAGAAGCCTGTCCTGATTTAAAAGCCCCGGGATCTGAAACAGACCCGGCAGTGATATGAAGAGTTCATGTATTTGTCTTGCCCTCACGGCACATGTCGATGCGGGCAAGACGACGCTTTCCGAGAGCATTTTATTGAATAGCGGAGTGATCAGAAAAGCCGGCCGCGTGGACCACGGGGACAGCTTTTTTGATCATGAAAAAGAAGAGCGTGAGCGGGGAATCACCATTTTCTCCAAACAGGCTCTTTTTTCGGTTCACGGAAAACAGTTTGTCCTGATGGATACGCCGGGGCACGTGGATTTCTCTGCCGAAATGGAACGGGTACTTTCCGTTCTGGACTATGCTGTGCTGATCATCAGTGCTCCTGACGGACTTCACGGTCATGATCTGACCTTATGGAAGCTTTTTAAGACCTGGGAGATACCGGTGTTTGTTTTTGTCAACAAGATGGATCAGCCGGGTGCGGACAGAGAGAAGGTGCTTCGGGAACTGAGCCGGCGTTTCGGCAGCGGATTTGTCGATTTTTCGGCAGGACCGGATGATTTTGAAGAGTCTGTTGCGGTATTGGATGACCGCCTGACGGAACGCTATCTGGAGACCGGCGAGGTCACAGCGTCAGATATATGCCGGCTTGTCCTGGAAAGGAAACTGTTCCCGTGCTGTTTCGGTTCAGCGCTCAGGAATGAAGGCGTCGACCGTTTTCTGGACGTGCTTTCGTCATATACCGTATATCGCGAGCTTCCCGACAGCTTTTCGGCAAAAGTGTTTAAGATCTCGAGAGACAGCCGGGGAAACCGCCTGACTCATCTCCGTGTGACGGGCGGTATGCTGCGGCCCAAGGATACGGTACGTGTATTCGGTCTGCATGAAAGCTCCATGCCTGAAGAACCGGACGGAGCCACGGAAGAAAAAACAGATCAGATCCTCATGCTGAACGGCGGCAGGTCAGAACAGCTCCAGGAGGCGGCAGCAGGCATGGTGGTTGCCGTGAGCGGTCTGAAAAGCTCGGCGGCAGGTGGCTGCCTGGGAGAATACCTTGCAGGTGAGAGGCCGGTGATGGTCCCCCTGTTTTCTTCCCGGCTGATCCCGCCCGAAGATGTGGATATCCACAGGATGTATCTGATACTGCGGGAACTTGAAGAGGAGATCCCGGAGATCAGCGTGGATTATGAAGAAAACGGCGGCGAGCTGAAATGCAGGCTGATGGGCGAAGTTCAGACAGATGTGCTGAAGGAACTGATCATGACTCGTTACGGCATCAGTGTTTCCTTTGAACCTGCTTCCGTCATCTATAAAGAGACGATCACGGCACCGGTTTACTGTGCCGGCCATTATGAACCGCTCCGGCATTATGCCGAAGTCCACTTCGTCATGGAGCCTCTCGAGCGGGGCAGCGGTGTGGTCGTTGATACTTCCCTGAGTGAGGACATCCTGCCGAGGCATTTCCAGCGTCTCATCATGACCAATGCCACTGAAAAAGAACACAGGGGCGTGCTTACCGGGGGCGAACTCACGGATGTATGTATCACCCTTGTCAATGCCAGAGCCCATGAAAAGCACACGGAGGGCGGAGATTTCCGTCAGGCGGTGCGCAGGGCGGTACGGCAGGGACTGATGAAGAGCCGTGCTCTCGGCCGGTGCCTGTTGCTGGAACCGTACTATGATTTTGAATTGCGTGTCCCGGTCGGCGATGCCGGACGTGCGATGACGGATCTGAGCAGGATCGCCGAGAGTTTCGAAGGTCCCTCCATGGAAACGGACGAAGCTGTGTTCCGGGGACATGCGGCGGTATCGGCGATGCAGGGATACGATGCGGCGGTCCTGGCCTATACCGGCGGATTCGGACATCTTGCCTGTGTCTTCGGCGGTTACGGCAGCTGCAGGGATCAGGCTGCGGCAGTGGCAGCTTCCAATTATGATCCCGAACTGGATCCGGATAATCCGTCCGGGTCGGTATTCTGCTCTCACGGAGCCGGATACTATGTGCCCTGGGATCAGACGGACCGGTATCTGCATCTGGAGAGAGCCGGCATGACCGGAAAGGCAGAACCGGAAATGCTTGTTTCAGACAGTACTGAGGATGAACCAAAAACAGAGAAGAGAAGCAATGGTTCCGATTATTTAGGTCAGGGGCTGAAGAATGACAAAGAACTGGAAGAGATTTTTAACAAAACCTTAGGAAATAACAGAAAAGCAGATAAAAAAGACAGCCGGAGAGACGGCTGGAAGGATCCGATGCGGATGCGGAAGACACCGGATACGGTCGAGATCCGCGAGCCGCTGAAGCAGTATCTGCTGGTGGACGGTTACAACATCATCTTTGCCTGGGATGACCTGAAGGAGCTTGCTGCAATCAATATTGACGCGGCGCGGACAGAACTGACGGACATTCTTGCGAACTACCAGGGTTATCGCGGAATGACTCTGATCCTGGTATTCGATGCCTACAAGGTGCGCGGCGGACAGGGGTCTGTCGAGAAGTATCATAACATATACATCGTCTATACGAAAGAAGCACAGACGGCGGATGCCTATATCGAGGCTGCCGTACATGAGATCGGGCGCAAACACAGGGTGACGGTCGCCACTTCCGACGGACTCGAACAGACGATCGTTTTCGGTGAGGGTGCTGCCAGGATGTCCGCAAGGGAACTGCGCGAAGCCGTCGAGGAATGCAGCAGGGATATTCATGAACGGTTCATATCCAGAAAAGAACACCTCGAAAACCGCATCCGCCTAGGGGAGGACACTGCCCGGGACAAGGACTTCGTACAGCAGATCCGGGATGCCGGTAAGTTTGTATGAAATGCCGTGCATAGGGTCCGCACTTGTGGTATACTATAAACTGGTATGAGCCTTTGAAGGCTGATACATTATGTCACAGACCAGGAGTTGAAAATGGACAAAAAAAGAAGGGTTATGCTGAAGCTTTCCGGCGAAGCGCTTGCCGGTGACAAACATACAGGATTTGACCTGGCGACGGTGCAGGCAGTTGCGGGCGAAGTCAAAGAAGCCTGGGACAAGGGCGTTGAGATCGCGATCGTGATCGGCGGCGGTAATTTCTGGAGAGGCCGTACAGGCAATGAGATCGACCGGGTCAAGTCTGATCAGATCGGCATGCTGGCAACGGTGATGAATGCCCTTTATGTCTCCGAAGTGTTCCGCTCCGCCGGCATGAAGACTGCAGTTTTCGGAGCATTTGAGATCCCCGGCATGATGCCGGTCTTTGATAAGGATGAGGTCGAGAAGGCCTTTGCCGACAGATGCGTTGTGTTCTTTGCAGGAGGAACAGGTCATCCGTACTTCAGCACGGACACCGGCACGGCACTGAGAGCGGTCGAGATCGAAGCCGATGTGATCCTGCTGGCAAAAGCCGTAGACGGAGTCTACAGTGCCGATCCCAAGACCGACCCCGATGCAAAGCGCTATGACAGTATCAGCATAAGTGAAGTGGTAGCGAAAGGACTTAAGGTCATCGACCTTACGGCATCCGTGCTTTGCATGGAGAACCGCCTTCCGCTCGCGGTGTTCTCGCTCAATCGTCCGGGCAATATTGCGGATGCATTGAACGGACACATTGACGGCACGATCGTGACGGCAGAATAATGATTATAATGCAGGCAAAGCCGGCATCAGATAAAAGAAGAATGTCAGAAATAAAGGAGCATTATCATGGAAGAACTGAAAGTATATGAAGAGAAAATGCAGAAGACCATCGATAACCTGCAGGAGAATTTTCAGAGCATCAGGGCCGGACGTGCCAATCCTCATGTTCTTGACAAGATCAGAGTCAATTATTACGGGACTCCGACGCCCATCCAGCAGGTAGGCAATATCTCCATTCCGGAAGCTCGTATGATCGTGATCCAGCCATGGGAGAAGAGCCTGATCAAGGAAATCGAAAAGGCGATCAATATGTCTGATATCGGCATCAACCCGACCAACGACGGCAACTGCGTCCGTCTTGTTTTCCCGGAGCTGAATGAGGAAAGACGTAAGGATCTTGCGAAGCAGATCAAGAAGTACGGTGAAGAGGCAAAGGTTGCCATCCGCAATATCCGTCGTGATGCCAACGATAACTCCAAGAAGCTGGAGAAAGCCGGCGAGATGACGGAAGATGACGTCAAGAATGCCGACAAGGAGATCCAGAAGTACACCGACAACGCGATCGGCACGATCGACAAGATGGTGGAAGAAAAGACCAAGGACATCATGACCGTGTAAACGGGGAGAATGAAACACGCTCCTGCCTGTATAATGGCGTCACGGCTGTTTTAATATTATTAAACTATGGATACGAACTTACACATACCCGAGTCTGTTGCCATCATCATGGACGGAAACGGACGCTGGGCCAAAAAGCGTGGACTTCCCCGCACGATGGGACATAAGGAAGGCTGCAGCGCGATCGAACGGCTGCTTCCGGAAGCCAGCGATCTCGGCATCCGGTATCTTACGGTGTACGCATTTTCCACGGAAAACTGGAAGCGTTCAGCGGAAGAAGTCGACGGGCTGATGCAGCTTTTTCGTTTTTATGCCGGAAGGCTCCTCAGATCTGCCAGGGAAAAGAACGTTCGCGTACGGATGATCGGCGACAGACGGCGTTTTCAGCCGGATATCGTGGCATCGATCAACCGTCTGGAAGAGGAAACAAAGGATAATACCGGCATGACTTTTATCGTGGCGGCAAATTACGGCGGAAGGGATGAGATCCGCCGTGCTGTCATGCGCTATGCAGAAGATTATAAGGCGGGCAGAGTTCCTGCGGATGCTTTTGCGGGACCGGATGCGGGCTATCCGGCGGGCGAACTGACAGAACGGGGATTTGCATCATATCTTGACATGCCTGACGTTCCGGATCCGGATCTTCTGATCCGTACTTCCGGCGAACTCAGACTCAGTAATTTCCTGGTCTGGGAAGCTGCATATTCGGAGATCGTGGTAACGGATACATTGTGGCCGGATTTTGACAGGGAAGAACTTCTTCGGTGCATCGATGAGTTCAATCACCGCAGCAGAAGATTCGGAGGAGTATAATTTGTTCTGGAAACGGCTGGCAAGCGGAGTAGTCCTTCTGGCGGCAGCGGTCGCGTTCCTTTATATCGGAGGAACACCGCTGCTTCTGGTGCTGTGCGCTATTTCCCTCATAGGGCAGAATGAACTGTACCGTGCGATCGGGATCGATCATAAAGGCCTGTCAATGATCGGGTATCTGATGACGATCGTTTACTATATGCTGGTCTTTTTTGAAGGACGCGGTTATATGGCGGCCATGATAGTATTTACACTGATCATACTGATGACCGCTTATGTATCTACGTTTCCCGAGTACAAAACAGAAGAGGTCTCGGGAGCGTTCTTCGGTATGTGTTATGTATCCGTTCTGATGAGCTATGTGTACCTTACAAGGCAGCTCAACGACGGTCTGTTTATGGTCTGGCTGATCCTTTTGAGCTCCTGGGGCAGTGATACGCTTGCATACTGTACGGGCATGCTGTTCGGCGAGCATCACATGGTTCCGAGGCTCAGCCCCAAAAAAACCTGGGAAGGTGCTGCCGGCGGAGTGGCAGGCGCGGCGATCCTGGGATTTATCTACGGTTTTGTTTTCCGCAACCATATGCCGGATACGATCTCTCCGGCCATGACCTGCTGTATTGCATGTGCCGCAGGCGCCGTGATCTCCATGATCGGAGATCTGGCGGCTTCTGCCATCAAGCGCAACCATAACATCAAGGACTTTGGCAATCTGATCCCCGGCCACGGCGGAGTACTGGACCGGTTTGACTCCATGCTGTTTACGGCACCGGCGATCTACTATGCGGTCACGATGCTGGAACATTTCCACAGATGAGATATATGAGATGAATTTATGCATACTGGGCAGCACCGGCTCGATCGGGCTGCAGACACTCGATGTGGTCAGATCTGACGGAACGATCCGTGTAAAGGCTCTGGCTGCAGGTCACAATATAGATATGGTATTAGAGCAGATCCATGAGTTCCATCCTTCGATCTGCTGTATTTTTGATACGCAAAAAGCGGAGATCCTCGCGGAACGGCTCAGGCAGGAAGGCAATGATACGACCGATATCGTCAGCGGCATGGACGGTCTGATCGCCTGTGCGGTACATGAAGAAGTGGATACTGTCCTTGTGAGCGTCGTAGGCATGATCGGTATCCGTCCGACGATCGAAGCGATCAGGGCAGGCAAGAACATTGCCCAGGCCAATAAAGAACCGATCGTCTGTGCGGGTCACATCATCATGCCCCTGGCGAGGGAAATGGGGGTCAGTTTTATTCCGGTAGACTCGGAACATTCAGCGATCTTCCAGTGCCTTCAGGGCGAAGAGGGAAATCCTGTAGATAAAATATGGCTGACGGCATCCGGCGGTCCGTTCCGGGGCAGGAAGAGAGAAGAACTGGCAGGTATTACGCCGGCAGACGCACTGAAGCATCCCAGCTGGAATATGGGAGCCAAGATCACGATCGATTCCTCCACGCTTGTCAACAAGGGCCTTGAGGTGATCGAAGCGCATTATCTCTTCGGTGTTCCCGCGGATGATATTATCGTTGCGGTGCAGCCGGGTTCGGTCGTTCACAGCATGGTTCAGTTCGAAGACGGGGCGGTCAAAGCCCAGCTCGGCGTACCGGATATGAGAGTGCCGATCTCTTATGCGCTTCACGGATGTCACAGACCGGCGTTTAAGGGAAAGCGGACTCTCGGATTTGAGGAACTTAAGGAGATCCGCTTCATGGAGCCCGATACAGAAACGTTTAAAGGTCTGAGGCTCGGCATCGAGGCCTGCCGTACAGAAGGCAGTATCACGACAGTCTATAATGCGGCCAACGAAGAAGCTGTTGCCGCTTTCCTTGCCGGAAAGATCGGTTACCTTGATATCACGGACGGTATTGAAGCCTGCATGAAGGCGCATCACAACATACCGTCGCCGGATCTCGGGCAGATCTTTGCGGCGGAGCAGGAAGCACGCTCTTTCATCCGCGAGCTTTATCATCTTTAAGAACCGGTATGTATTATGACGCCGTAAAGGCGTGTGCAGAATGATCACGGCCGTGATCGGATAAAAAGACAGCAGAGTATATGTTCAGTTTACTGGTCTCCATACTGGCACTCGGTGCCATAATAGCTTTTCATGAATTCGGGCATTTCAGCATTGCCCGGCTTTTCGGCGTAGGTGTGATCGAGTATGCCGTCGGCATGGGGCCGAGGATCTGGAGCACGATCAAAGGCAATACCCGCTACAGCCTGCGGGCCATCCCTTTCGGCGGTTTCTGCATGATGCTGTCGGAAGACCTGGCGGAACCGGATCCTGACCCCGGAGAAGAAGGCACGGGGAGCCGTCAGGACAATGTGCTCGGCGAGCGGGATCCCCAGGTGGTCGTGACGGAGACCGGGATCATCTACGAGGGCAGATACTTTTCAAAAGATGAACAGTTTGCCGTAAAGCCTGCCTGGCAGCGCTTCCTCGTGATCCTTGCAGGACCGGTCTTCAATTTCATCCTTGCATTCGTGCTGGCGCTGATAATCACCGGATACAACGGCTATGACCGTTCCGTTATCCGTGAAGTGGATCCGGGCTTTCCCGCGGCCCAAGCAGGTATTGAAGCGGGAGACATCGTAACGGCCATTGCGGTCGGAGACAGGACAGCCAGACCTGAAAAGATCGAGACCGCGAGGGATATCATGCTGTATATGAGCGTTCACCAGGATGTCCTGAACAGCGCAGGCATGATGACCATGTACTATCAGGACGTGAGCGACGGCAACAGGGCCTGCTTTGCGGAACTGACGCCTGTTTATGACGAGGCGCTCGGCCGATACAGGATCGGATTCAGCTACAGCGGAACTTATGAAAAAGCGGATACTCCGGGAGAGATCCTTTATTACAGCTGGTATAATGTCAAATTCAATTTCCGGACTTCCATCGAGTCTATCCGTATGCTGATAACGGGAAAGGCGGATTCATCTGACCTGATGGGCCCGATCCGTATGGTCGCCACCATGGATGAGTCGGTCGATTCGGCTGCAAGTTACGGTTTTGTTGCGGCACTAATGACGCTTTTCAACCTGATGATCCTGATCTCGAGCTCGCTCGGATTTATGAATCTTCTTCCGCTGCCGGCACTGGACGGCGGAAGGCTCCTGTTCATTCTGATCGAAATGGTGACGCAGAGGAAAGTGCCGAAGGAACTGGAGGCGAGGATCCATATGATCGGCACGATGCTGCTGCTGGCATTGATGATGTTCATCCTGTTCAATGACATTATCATGCTGTACCTCGGACATTGAAGATAAAGGCAGGAGAGATCATCCATGCGAATGACGACACATGAAGTGAATATAGGCGGCGTCAGGATCGGCGGCGGCAATCCGGTGGCGATCCAGTCGATGTGCAATACCAGGACTTCGGATACAGCGGCGACTGTGGCACAGATCCGTGCTCTGGAAGCGGAAGGCTGTGAGATCATAAGGGTCGCTGTCCCGGATATGGCGGCAGCGGAGTCGATCCGGAAGATCAGGGATCAGATCCGGATCCCGCTGGTTGCGGATATACATTTTGATTACAGGCTCGCGATCGCGGCGATCGAAAACGGCGCGGACAAGATCCGCATCAATCCCGGCAACATCGGAGGCAGGGATAATCTTGCCGCAGTAGTACGTACGGCCATGGAACATGACACACCGATCCGCGTCGGCGTCAATTCGGGATCGCTTGAAAAGGAAGTGATCGCGCGCCATGGAGGACATGTCACGGCGGAGGGGCTGGTGGAGTCCGCCCTTGACAAGGCTGCCATGATCGAGGAGATGGGCTACGGGAATATCGTCATCAGTATCAAGTCATCCGATGTCCTGATGTGCGTGCGCGCCCATGAACTGATCGCTTCACGGACGGAGCATCCGCTTCATATCGGCATTACGGAAGCCGGTACGATATGGGCCGGCAATATCAAATCATCCGTAGGTCTCGGGATCATCCTGTATGAGGGGATCGGCGATACCATCCGCGTCAGTCTGACCGGGGATCCGATAGAAGAGGTCCGGTCGGCAAAACAGATCTTAAAGACTCTGGGACTGAGGCATGGTGGAGTTGAAGTCGTCAGCTGCCCGACCTGCGGGAGGACCGAGATCGACCTTGTGGGTCTTGCGGAGAAGGTCAATGAACTTGTGAGCCGGCCGCCTTACAGCAGGCTGGATATGAAGGTGGCCTGCATGGGCTGCGTGGTCAACGGTCCCGGAGAAGCAAAGGAAGCGGAACTTGGGATCTGCGGCGGCAAAGGCCAGGGACTCATCATCCGCCGGGGAGAGGTCGTCCGCAAGTGTCCGGAATCGGAACTCCTGGGTGCATTTCGCGAAGAACTGGACAGATATCTGTAAATAAAACGCGTCCGGCGCCTGCTGAAACAGATGCGGGCTGCCGGACCGGCAATATATAAAGAAACGGAACAGACAGATGGAAAATCGTTTTTCGGAAGTTTTCGTCAATCTGGACATGGACATTACCGACAGAGAACTCATGAAGGACACGGAGATCACAAAGATCACCGCGTCATCCGACAGGAGTTCTCTTACTGTCTATATAAGAAGCAGGGAAGATCTGCCGCGCCGGACTGTACAGTCCGCGGAACAGGCGATCCGCGATAAGATCTTTGACGGCAAGAACATACGCGTCACCCTGATCGCACTTACCCAGACAGCGGAATCTTATGTATATGACGCCGGAAACGGCAATGGCGTAAAGATCCAGAAAAAACCCGGACAGGACGGGTTTAAAAAGGCGGAAAATCAATGGACACCCAAACGGGATAAGAAATCACAGGATCCGGATGTTATTTACGGTTATGATTTCAAGGGGGAAGAGATCCCGATCCATCACCTCGAAGAGGGTATGGGCGAAGTTATAATCGGAGGTCATATCTTCGGCACTGATCTGGTCAGGACCAAGAATGAAAAATTTATTTTCCGTTTTAATCTGACAGACGGAACGGATTCGGTATCCTGCCGGCTTTTTTGTGATGAAAACGCCAAGAACGAACTGGAAGGAAAACTTAAGGACGGCCAATATGTGCTGCTTACCGGCACGGTGGAACCTCCCAACCAGTTCTCGCCCGAGCTGACGGTCGGCCGCATCAAGAGCATTAAAAAGGCAAAAGACCCTGCTGCAGGACGGATGGACAACTATCCTGGAGTCAAACGTACAGAGCTTTGCATTCATACCAAGATGAGTGATATGGACGGCATAGGCGACGTCTCCGAATATATCAAGGCTGCCGTCCGATGGGGGTGGAAGTCCCTTGCGATCACGGATACCAATTCCGTGCAGGCGTTTCCGACAGCAGCGCACTCCCTGCCGAAAGGATCGGATCTCAAGCTGATCTACGGAGTCACGGGAAGCCTTGTCGATGATACGAAAGACGCAGTGAGAAAGCCGCGCGGACAGGAACTCGACGGTGAGTTTGTCGTATTTGATATAGAGACGACCGGCTTTTCGGAGAGCAATGACCGGATCATCGAGATCGGAGCGGTCAAGGTCCGCGGCGGGCGGGTCGTCAACCGTTTTTCACAGTTTATCGATCCTGAACGCCCGATCCCTCCGAGGATCACCGAGCTGACCACGATCACGGACGACCAGGTCCGGGGACAGGGAAACTATGAGTACTGGATACCGAAATTCCTGGAATTCATCGGAGACTGGCGTACGGTACCCGTTGTGGGACACAACGCCAGGTTCGACGTGGGATTCATCCGGCACTATGCGCGTCTCATCGGGCTGGAGTTCGATCCGACTGTCGTTGACACCCTGGGATTGTCCCATATGCTTTTAAAGGATCTGTACCGCAACAAGCTGGATTATGTCGCCAGGGAACTGAACGTGACCCTTACGACACATCACCGCGCTGTGGATGATGCCGGCGCGACCGCGGATATTTTCCTTACGTTTTGCAGGATGCTGAAAGAAAAGGGGATCACCGATCTTGACATGCTGTACGAAGCGGATGAGATCGATGCGCAGACGATCAAGAAACTGCACCCGACGGCATTTACCGCGCTTATCAAAAATGACCTCGGCCGGACAAACCTGTACAGGCTGATCTCCGCGGCCCACGTGGATTATTATTATATGGAGCCGCGCAGCCCGAAATCCCTGGTCGCCGCTTTGAGGGACGGACTGATCCTGGGTTCGGGCAATGAAGACAGCGAACTGTATGACGCGGTGTTCCGCGGCCTTTCCGACGAGACTGTGGAAGAGATCGTTTCATTTTATGATTATATCGAAGTCGTTCCGCCGGCGGATCTTGGGTACCTGCTTCATGATGAATATATCCCGGTGGAGACTATGGAGGAACTGATCTCCGCGACCAGAAGGATCATCCGGACGGCACGCAAGCTCGGCAAACCTGTCGTAGCTACGGGCAATGTCCATTTCATGAACAGGGGAGAGTCCATCTACCGCAAGATCATCAAATACTTCGAGTATTCATCCAAAGGACGGCATTTCGACGAGGATAAGTTTTCAACGGAACTTTATCTGAGGACGACGGAAGAAATGCTTGAGGAGTTCCGTTTCCTTGGGGAGGAGACAGCGGAGGAGATCGTTATCACCAATCCGAACCGTATCTCCGACATGTGCGAGAGGATAGCGCCGGTACGGCCTGACAAGTGCCCTCCGGTCATCGAGAATTCAGATAAGGAACTGGAAGACGCCTGCTATCAGACAGCCCGCGATCTTTACGGCAGCGATCTGCCGGATATCGTGAAAAACCGTCTTGATAAAGAACTGCATTCGATTATCAGCAACGGGTATTCCGTCATGTACATCATTGCGAAACGTCTTGTGCAGGATTCCATGGAACACGGATTCCTGGTGGGTTCCCGTGGTTCGGTCGGGTCGAGCCTGGCTGCGACTTTCGGCGGGATATCGGAAGTAAATCCCCTGCCGCCGCATTACCGCTGCCCGAACTGCCACTATGTGGATTTTGATTCCGATATCGTTCAGGAGTACAAAGAGCGGACCGGTTATGACATGCCTGACAGGAACTGCCCCGTCTGCGGAAAGCCGCTCATCAAAGACGGTTTTGATATCCCGTTTGAGACTTTCCTCGGTTTCAAGGGTGACAAGGAGCCTGATATCGACCTGAACTTTGCCGGAGAGTACCAGGGCAAGGCACATGCTTATACGGAAGTACTGTTCGGGCGCGGCCAGACTTTTAAAGCCGGCACGATCGGCACGGTGCAGGAAAAGACTGCATATGGATATGTGCTCCGCTACAATGAGGACCACTCAACGCCGGATCATCCGGTGCACATGCGGCGTGCGGAAATAGAGCGCCTGGCCAAAGGCTGCACTGAAGTAAGGCGTACCACCGGACAGCACCCCGGCGGTATCATTGTCCTGCCGCACGGAGAAGAGATCAGCACGTTTACTCCGATACAGCATCCGGCAAACGATATCACGAGCCCGATCACGACACATTTTGATTACCACAGCATCGACCATAACCTGCTGAAGCTGGACATCCTCGGACACGATGCTCCCGGCATGATCCGTTCACTGCAGGATCTGACAGGCGTGGATCCGATGGATTTTGCGGTCGGAACGCCGGAGATCATGTCGCTTTTTGCCGGCACGGAATCACTGGGTATTACGCCGGAAGATATCGGGGGCACACCCTGCGGAACGCTCGGCGTGCCGGAGTTCGGTACGGACTTTGCAATGCAGATGCTGCTGGATGCAAAGCCCAGATATGTATCGGATCTCGTCCGCATTGCGGGCCTGGCACACGGCACCGATGTCTGGATCGGCAATGCGCAGAAGCTGATCAGCGAAGGTACCTGTACGATCCAGACGGCGATCTGCACGCGTGACGATATCATGATCTATCTGATCAGTATGGGCATGGAGCCCGGCAAGGCATTCAAGATCATGGAACTCGTGCGTAAGGGCAAGTTCCCCAAAGACGCGAAACATGAGGAGTATTGTCAGGACATGCGTGATCACGGAGTGCCGGAATGGTATATCTGGTCCTGTGACACGATCAAGTACATGTTCCCGAAAGCGCATGCTGCCGCGTATGTAGTCATGTCGCTTCGCATCGCCTACTGTAAGGTGCATTATCCGCTGGCGTACTACGCTACCTATTACACGGTCAAGGGCGACGGATTTGACTATGAAAAGATGTGTGTCAGTCTGCCGAAGCTCCGTTCCAATCTTGCATCACTTAAAGAGTATCTGAGCACAAACCGTGACGCGACGGCCAACGACAAGCTTCTCTACCGTGACATGCGTATCGTGGAAGAAATGATGGCCAGGGGCATCGAGTTTGAGCCGATCGATATCTTCAAGGCGAAAGCAAGCAAGTTTACGATCACCGAAAACGGGAAGATCATGCCTTCGCTCGATTCCATCGCGGGTCTCGGCACCAATGCGGCGATCGCGATCGAAGAGGATGTGAAGAACGGACCGTACTTAAGTGTGGAAGAGTTCATCGCCCGTACAAAGGTCACGAGGACCAATGCTGAACTTTTAAAATCCCTGGGACTGCTGGGGAGCATCCCGGAGTCCAACCAGCTGAGCCTGTTCGACATGATGTGATGAATCTTGCGGGATTATGAATGCGTATCTGTTTTTCGTAAGTTTTTATTAGGGAAAAGTTTATTGTAATTCATAAGCGAAAAAGGTAACATGATACCAGATCATTTGAACAGTAACTCATTATTCAACCGGCTTTCCGCAGGATGGGATGATCCCGATGAAATCAAGTCGGAACATGCAGGCGGAAGACCACCAGAATAAAAGAAAGGCAGATTTAAAGAATGAAGAGAATTGTAAAAGTATTAAGCATCTCTGCCATGATGGCAGCGGCGATGGCAACTGCAGCTTACGCTGAGACCATTACCGAAGTCGTGTTCACCTGCGGCGCACCGGAGGATGATACGATCTCTACCGGCATCACCAGTCCGGAGTTTACTGCTGACGAGGCTACAGGATATGAGCTGGCTTCCTATGCAGACCTCAATGAGGACAGTGAGAAGTATAAGAACCCGCATACCTATGAGCTGGTCTTCAATGCTGAGAGCGGCTACGAGTTCCCGGAAGGTGCAAGCGTTACCGTTAAGGGCAGCGGCATTACCGAGATCACCCGTAAGAAGATGGAAGATGACGGCAGCACGCTGATCATCCGCTGCAAGGCTTATCCGTATTACCAGATGCCGGCTCCGGACGATATCTCCGGATATGACAACTTCGAGAAGAAGATCTCCTGGGACAAGAACGGCGGCAGCAACTTCGAGTACTGCCTTACCTATGAGGACAGCAACGGTGACGAGCATCAGAAGCACGGCACGACCTCCAGCTCCAATGTATCCATCTCCGCATACAACAAGGAGTACAAGGGCACAAACGAGGACAAGCAGGATACCAAGGTCACAGGTTTTGCAGTCCGTACCATCGCAAGCTCCACCGGCAACCCGAGAGTCGCTCCGTCTGATTGGGCAGGCGACACCGGCATCGTTGATGATTTCGAAGTTACCAACTATGAGTCCTGGGCAGATCTCGGCATGGGCAAAGCAACCGGCAGTGCAAAGAATACGACAACTGCAGGTCCGGGCAGCAGCTCATCAAAGGTCGCAACCGGCAAGAACGGCTGGGACGGCTCCGGCGACACCTGGAGATGGTATGAGAACGGCAACATGAAGACCAATTACTGGGTCAACGACGGCGGCAACTGGTACTGGATCGGTGCTGACGGCA
>JAFPHE010000151.1 GCA_017388745.1 Lachnospiraceae bacterium
AGGGCTTCAGCCATAACATGCCGCAGGACGTGTATTTCGGCGGAAAGAAAGTAAACTGATGCTGTCCGGAGGGCAGGCTGCAGGGATGCGGTCTGCCCTCTGCCTTTTCTACCGCGTCATCCCGGAGGTTTCATCCATTCTATTTCATTTATGCATGTGATAAGATGGAATTGTCAAGGTGCAATTCATATCACCGTCTGCAAAGGAGCGAATCATGAAAGCCTTTAAGATCAAGCAAGACCTGTTTTGGACCGGGGTCCTGGACCCTGAACTGCGTGTCTTCGATATCATCATGGAGACGAAGTACGGGACATCTTACAATTCCTATCTTCTGGAGGGCAGCGAGAAAATGGCGCTGTTTGAGACGGCCAAGCTCGCTTTCTTCGATGAAATGGTCAAATACATTGAATCTGTAGCCTCTGTCTCACAGATCGATTATCTGATCATGGATCACACGGAGCCTGATCACGCCGGCGCGATCGAGAAGCTTCTCGATATGAATCCGCACATCACGATCGTCGCCACCGGAACCGCGATCCAGTTCCTCAAGCACATTATCAACACAGATTTCAACAGCATCGCAGTCAGCGACGGCATGACCCTCTCCCTGGGGAACAAGACCCTGGAATTCATGGTCCTTCCGAACCTGCACTGGCCGGACACCATGTATACCTATGTGCCGGAGATCAAGACGCTGTTCACCTGCGACTCCTTCGGCTCTCACTACGCGGCGGAAGGCATCGTGAGATCCTCCGTCACGGATGAGGCGGGCTATGCAGACGCCACCAAGTATTATTTTGACTGCATCATCGGCCCGTTTGCATATCCGTATATGTACAATGCCCTTGAGCGGATCAAAAACCTTGAGATCGAACATATCTGCTGCGGCCACGGCCCGGTCCTGGATTCTCATTTCGACCAGATCTTCGGCTGGTACCGTGAGTGGTGCAAGGCGCCTGCGCCGAAGGCAAAGAAGCTGGTGGTCATGCCGTATGTCAGCGCGTACGGCTACACCAAGGAGCTCTCGGAAGCGATTGCCCGGGGCGTTGAGGATGCCGGCGCGGAGGTTCACCGCTATGACCTGATCTTTGACGACAAGTCCGGCCTGGCTGCGGATATGGCAGCTGCGGACGGATATCTGTTCGGCACGCCCACCATCCTCGGAGAGGCCCTGGAGCCGATCTACAACCTGACTCTCGACATGTATCCCCCGGTCTTCAAGGGAAGACTGGCTTCCGCGTTCGGAAGCTACGGCTGGTCCGGAGAAGGCGTCCCGCACATCATCGAACGCCTGAAGCAGATCCGTCTGAATGTCCTGGACGGCTTCCGGATCCGTTTTAAGCCCAATGCCACCCAGCTCGAGGATGCCTACGATTTCGGATACAATTTCGGATGTGTCCTTCTCAAGAAGGAGAAGAAGCAGGCGCCCAAGGGCGGACCGCAGCTGGTCAAGTGCCTGGTCTGCGGCGCAGTTTTTGACGCTTCCATTGAATCCTGCCCGGTCTGCGGCGTCGGTCCGGAGAACTTTGTGCCCGCGGGCGATGCCGGCACCGGCTATCAGAATGACACGGACAGAGAGTATCTCGTGCTGGGCGGAGGAATCGCAGGACTGGAAGCAGCCCGGGCGATCCGCGAGCGCGACAGGACCGGAACCATCACCATCCTTTCCGAGGAAGATCATCTGCCGTACAACCGTCCGATGCTGACGAAAGCCATGCTTGCCGACTTCTCGGATGATCAGATGGCAGTGGAGCAGCAGGAATGGTTCGATGAGAATTCGATCAGGTTCGTGAAGAACATTAAAGTCGAGGCCATCGACCCGGCGGCGAAGGCCGTCTCTGCCGGCGGAAAGACCTTCAAGTATGACAAGCTGATCTATGCTCTCGGCGCGTATTCCTTCGTACCGCCCTTCAAGGGACATGATCTGGACAAGGTCGTCTCCATCCGCACCATCGAAGACGCCGCCAAGGTTAAGGGCATGGTCCCGGATATCAGGACGGCTGCCGTCATCGGCGGCGGTGTCCTGGGACTGGAGGCTGCATGGGCACTGCGCAAGGCTAAGATCGAAGTCACTGTGATCGAAGGCGCGCCGGCGCTGATGGCGAGACAGCTCAATCCGACTGCCTCCGCGATGATCAAGACGCTGGCGGAGGACTGCGGCGTCAAGGTCTACACTGCAGCGAGCACGGCGGAGATCAACGAGGAAGGCGTTGTCCTTGCGGACGGAACCGTTATCCCGGCCGAGCTGGTGATCGTTTCCACCGGTGTCCGCGGAAACCTTGCTGCCGCCCAGGGAGCCGGTCTCAACATTGCCCGCTCCATCGTTGTCAACGACCACATGGAGACCAGCGTGCCGGATATCTATGCGGCGGGCGACTGCGCTGAGTACAACGGCATCAATTATGCGCTCAGGAGCCAGTCTGTGGAGCAGGGCAAGACGGCAGGCGCGAACGCGGCAGGAGATGACGTTGCTTACGAGACCGTCGACGGAGCCCTTTCCTTCAACGGAATGAATACCTCGCTCTTTGCCATCGGCGACAACGGCAGCGATGCGTCCAAACTCTACAAGACCGTTGAGACAACAGATATGCGCCGCAGACAGTATGAGAAGTATACGTTTGACAAGAA
>JAFPHE010000152.1 GCA_017388745.1 Lachnospiraceae bacterium
ATCAGCCCTGCATCCCTGTGACGCTCCAGATTATCATAATTGTCCCTGCCGCTGCGGCTGATGATAACGACTTCTTTTGCGCCGAGATCCGTTAGTGCAGTCCGCGCAGTCCTTGACGCGCCGCCGCTTCCGAGTACCAGCGCTTTTTTCCCTGCAGGATCGATCCCCGCGGCTGAGAGCATATAGCAAAAGCCATCATAGTCGGTATTATGTCCATGCCACCCGTCCGGCCTTCTCACCAGGGTGTTGACAGCACCGATCCTGCGGGCGGTTTCCGACAGACTCACGCAATACGGGATGACAGTCTGTTTATACGGGATCGTCACATTCATTCCGTCAAGGTCCGTCCGTGTAAGGAACTCTCCGATCTTTTCCGGGGCAACCTCATAGCATTTGTACTCTTCCCCATGCAGCGCCCGATGGATCTGAGGCGAATAGCTGTATCCGAGATGTTCACCGAGTAAACCGAATCTCATATTTTGTCCTTCTCTCTGAGCTGCATTCATCAGACCGCTTCGCTGTAGCTGCCGAGGTAATAGTATTCTTCACTGCTGTCGCCGAGCTCGCTCATCAGCTGGATAAACTCTTCCGAATAAACGGATGTATCCAGGTCAAAGTAGAACATAAACTCGAAGTCACGTTCCGGGATCGGGCGGGACTCAAGCTTGACAAGATTGATCCCGAGCGCATAAAAGCGCGCAAGCATCTTGTAGAGTGATCCGGGTTTATGCGGCAGCACCATCATCAGGGAAGTACGGTCTGCACCCGGATAGATCTCCAGGTTCCGGCTGATACAGATGAACCTTGTGTGATTATTTCCGTTATCCTGGATGCCTGCTTGAAGACACTTCAGATTATAAAGCTCCGCGCAGCGATACGACGATATCGCAGCAATGTCGTTCCGGTCCGAAGAAGCTACCAGTTCTGCCGCCATCGCCGTATTTTCAACCGCGGTCAGTTTGACGTCCTTTCCAAAAGATGAAAAAAACCTGCGGCACTGATTAATGGCCTGCTCATGCGAAAAGACTTCTTTAATATCTTCCGGAGCAGTCCCGGGCTTTGCAACCAGGCAGTGATTGATCTTGATGCGGGTCGCCCTGACGATATGAAACTTGTGAGAGATCATCAGATCGTAGTTTTTATTGACCGAACCCGCAGTCGAATTCTCGATCGGAAGGACACCGTAATCACAGAGTCCTTTTTCCACTGCGCTGAATACACTTTCAAAGTTCTCCATATACATGATCGACGGCGAGGCAAAAAGCTTCTCACATGCGATCGTGGAATAAGCGCCTTCTACGCCCTGACAGGCCACCCTCGCAGTTTTAGGAAACATATGCGGCGTTTTCAGAAGCGCATTTTCAATCTCTTCATGGACAGCTGCATTTCCGCCGATCAGTTTATTCTGACGCGTTCTGCTCAATTCAAAGAGCAGAGGGTACAGAACCCGGAAATCAGACTGCAGATCCTCCCGGCAGTGCATGACTATATCCGCAAGTTTTTCACGTTCCCTTATTGCATCCAGGACCGGCATGCCGTGTGCCTTTTTATACTGCGCGATCTCTGCCGAGATATCCATCAGGTCCTCAACAGCTTCAATGATCCTCCGGTCGGCTTCATCGATCCGGTCACGCAGTTCATCCAGTGTTTTTCCTCTGTTTTGTGATGGGTCCATAGTTTATCCTCTTCCATGGCTGCAGTCTGTATTGCTGCTCTCAGATACAGCTTATCCCCTTTGAGCCTGATACTCTTTTATAAGATCATAGACTGCCGCCGCCGCTGCGGCTTCCACAGCCGGCACAGCCCTTCTGACGATACACGGATCATGACGGCCTTTCACGCACAGTGTGACTTCCTCTCCCGTCCGGGTGTCAACGCTCCTCTGCTCCTTCGCGATTGACGGCGTCGGCTTGAATGCAGCACGGAATACGATCGGCATGCCGCTCGTCAGTCCCCCGAGAGAGCCGCCGTGATTATTGCCGCGAGTGGCGATCCTTTTCAGTACATCCCCCGCATCATCATTTCCTCCATCCGTCAGGATAAACGGGTCATTGTTCTCGCTTCCCTTCATTCCGGCACAGGCAAAGCCCGCGCCGAACTCGATTCCTTTGACCGCCGGGATCCCGAACACAGTCGCTGCAATACGGTTTTCAATACCGTCAAACATCGGCTCTCCGATTCC
>JAFPHE010000153.1 GCA_017388745.1 Lachnospiraceae bacterium
ACGTCGTGATATCCGCCCTCTACGATACTGGTCGCGGAAACGACGGTCAGCTTCGCATTCTTCTGAAGATCCGGGATATTGATCACGCCGCAGTTGCACATGGTGGACTTGACCTTGTAAAGGGACTTCTCCACGTTGTCATGCAGTGATCCTGCATAGGTGACGTAGGAATCCACGCCTTCTTCGAATGCCAGGTTGTTCTTGCCGCCGAGATCATAACGCTGCCAGTTGCGGGCACGGTTGGAACCCTCGCCCCAGTACTCCTTGACGTACTGGCCGTTGATCATCAGCTTATCTGTCGGGCTCTCGTCAAAACGGGCGAAGTATCTGCCGAGCATCAGGAAGTCAGCGCCCATAGCCAGCGCCAGAGTCATATGATGATCGTAAACGATGCCGCCGTCAGAGCAGATCGGCACGTATACGCCGGTCTCCTTATAGTACTCGTCTCTTGCCTTTGCGACCTCGATCAGGGCTGTAGCCTGGCCGCGACCGATACCCTTTGTCTCACGGGTGATACAGATGGAACCGCCGCCGATACCGACCTTTACAAAGTCAGCGCCGCATTCCGCGAGGAAACGGAAGCCGTCTCTGTCAACGACATTGCCTGCGCCGATCCTGACCTTGTCTCCGTACTCCGCGCGCACCCAGTCGATCGTACGCTTCTGCCAGATGCTGAATCCTTCGGAAGAGTCGATGCAGAGCACATCCGCGCCGGCGTCCACAAGTGCCGGGATGCGGTCCATGTAGTCGCGGGAATTGATGCCTGCGCCGACGAGATAACGCTTCTCGTCGTCCATCATGGACAGCGGATACTCCTTATGCTCCGCATAGTCCTTGCGGAATACGAAGTACATCAGGTTGCCGTTGTCATCGATGATGGGCAGGCTGTTCAGCTTGTTGTCCCAGATGATGTCATTTGCTTCTTTCAGCGTGGTGTTCGCCGGAGCAGTCACCAGCTTGCTGAGCGGAGTCATGAATTCGCTGATCTTCGTGTCTTCGCTCATGCGGCTGACGCGATAATCACGGCTGGTCACGATACCCAGGAGCTTTCCGTTCGGCTGCGCGTTCTCGGTGATCGCGACCGTGGAAAATCCGTTCTTCTCCTTCAGGCGGAGTACGTCGCTGAGGGTGTTGTCGGGTGTCAGGTTGGATCCGCTGACGACAAATCCGGCCTTTTTGTTCTTGACCCTTGCCACCATGGCTGCCTCGTCTTCAATGGTCTGGGAGCCGTAAATGAAGGAAATGCCGCCTTCTCTCGCCAGCGCCACAGCCAGGGTGTCATTGGAAACGGACTGCATGATTGCGGATACCAACGGAATGTTCAGCGTGATCGGACACTCTTCCTCTCCCTTTCTGAACTTGACCAGCGGAGTCTTGAGTGAGACTCTGTCCGGGATGCACTCTTCCGAAGTATAGCCGGGGATCAGCAGATACTCACTGAAAGTTCTGGATGGTTCTTCGTAATAAAAAGCCATTGGTTTTTCCTCCATATCTGTTATTGAATCGCTGAAGCACCAGGATCGCCCCAGCTTTATGTTGCTTACTGTTTTACTGTTGCTGCGAATCGAGCGCCTGACGCACTGCGATAGCCAGCTGGTCCGCGCAGGAAGTGCTGCGGAATCCGCAGGTATTGCCTTTCAGCTTGGACTCAAGCTCTTCCACTGTCATGCCGTCCGTGAGGATGCCGAGCGCCTTCAGATTGCCGTTGCATCCGCCGGTGAAACGTACATTGTGTACAACATTGCCGTCCAGTTCAAAATCGATCCTGCTGGAGCATGTTCCCTTTGTTTTGTATGAGTATTCCATGTTGCCTCTACTCCTTAATGCTGTTTCTTATCAGGCCTTGAAATGTATCAGCGGAAGAACTTCACTGCCGCTTCGAACATACGGATATCATAATCGCCCGGTACATTTTTGTAAAGACCCGTGCCCGTACGTTCACAGTGGCCCATCTTTCCGAATACCCTGCCGTCCGGGGAGGTAATGCCCTCGATGGCCGCCATGGAGTTGTTCGGGTTGAAATGGATGTCATAAGTCGCATTGCCGTCCATATCAACATACTGCGTCGCGATCTGGCCGTTTGCCGCAAGCTCGCGGATCAGCGCCTCGTCAGCCAGGAATCTTCCTTCACCGTGGGAAATCGGTACACTGTAGATATCTCCGACGCTGGTCAGTGACAGCCACGGGGACTTGTTGGATGCGATCCTCGTGCGTACGATGCGGGACTGGTGCCTGCCGATGGTGTTGAATGTCAGCGTCGGACAGCTTGCGTCGGTATCGATGATCCTTCCGTACGGGACCAGTCCCAGTTTGATCAGCGCCTGGAAGCCGTTGCAGATACCGCACATCAGGCCGCCGCGGTTATCGAGAAGGTCTCCTACCGCTTCCTTGATCTCCCCGTTGCGGAAGAACGCCGTGATGAACTTGCCGCTGCCGTCCGGCTCGTCGCCGCCCGAGAATCCGCCCGGGATAAAGATCATCTGCGATCCTTTCACCTTTGCAGCAAAATCCTC
>JAFPHE010000154.1 GCA_017388745.1 Lachnospiraceae bacterium
AAGCAGATGGTCGATCTGCTTGGCGGCACGATCGACTGCCAGAGCGAGCAGGGCAAGGGAACGACCTTCACCGTCGTGCTGGATATCCCTACAGCCGACAGGCAGCGTGATGACATGATGCTCGATCCGATCGACGTGCTGATCGCGGATGACGATGAGATCCTGCTTGAGACGGCTGCCGATACCCTGGAGTCTCTCGGCGCCTCGGTGGAGAAGGCGCAGAGCGGCCTGGAGGCGCTCGGAATGGTACGGCACAGGCATCTTTCCGGGCGGGATTACGGCGTAGTCATCGTGGACTGGAAAATGTCAGGAGTAGACGGCATTGAGACGATCCGCCGGATCCGCACGGAGGTGGACGATAATATTCCAATCCTGCTGATCTCCGCTTATGACTGGTCGGACATCGAGGATCTGGCGAAAGCGGCGGGTGCGAACGGGTTCGTCAGCAAACCTCTTTTCCGCTCTACGCTCTATGATAAGATCAACGAGCTGATCGGGAAGGAGTCCGTTTCCCAGGAACCGGAGGATGATTATTCCGATTTGCAGGGGCTGCATATCCTGGTGGCAGAGGATAACGACATCAACTGGGAAATCATATCCGCTATGCTTTCCATGTTTGGGATTACTGCCGATCGTGCAGAAAACGGACGACTTTGTGTGGAGAGGATGCGCACGGCTGCGGAGGGCAGCTATGCGCTGATCTTCATGGATATTCAGATGCCGGAGATGAATGGGCTTGACGCAACCAGAGCAATCCGGAGCCTGGAGGATCCCTGGGCGGCTTCTATCCCGATCGTTGCGATGACGGCGGACGCATTCTCCGAAAATGTCACGGAATGCCTGGATGCCGGAATGAACGGCCATATTGCGAAGCCCGTTGATATCAAGCTGGTTATCAAGGAGATCCGAAGAATCAAGGAAAGAAGAGGGTAATTATGAAAAAGGCGATGTGTATGCTTTTGGCAGCGCTGATGATCCTGGGTCTGGCCGCATGCGGCGCAAAGAAGCAGAATGTGAGGGCTGAGGAAGGGTTCCGCCCGGCTCTGGATACTTCCGTCAGTTGCCATATCAGCGTTGCCGGCGGCTACAACAACTTTGAGGCTCTGGAAGCCGAATTTGACCGGTTTAATGAATATTATCCCAATGTGGAACTGGTATTTACGAAGATTGATGACTATAACAATATGATCGGAATGGTCCTGAACGGAAACGACGCCCCTGACATCTACGTCAATTACTCCTGGATGTATGGCCGGGAGAAATATAAGGCGTCCATCGATCATGCCGAGAATCTTGCCGATCCCGCGCTGGGTCTTCAGCTGGACTGCATCCGCAGCAATATTATTTTGAATACGGGCGACGGTACGCTTCCGATGGTCCCGGTTTTTTCCAACACATACGGTATGCTTGTGAACAACAGCCTCTTTGAAAAAGAAGGCCTGCACGTTCCCACGACCTATCAGGAGCTGGTGGCGGTGTGTGGTGCGTTTCGTGAAAAGGGGTATGAAAACCCGATGATGGGCTTCTCCCGACAGGAGACGACTTCGCTTTTTACTTTGACGCTTTATCCCTACTTCTGCGAAACAGTGGCGCACGATGTAGAGGCTGTTAAAATGCTTAATGCTTTTGACGCATCCGCCGGCGAGTACATGCGGCCCGCCCTTGAGAAGCTCGTGCAGTTCCTGAACG
>JAFPHE010000155.1 GCA_017388745.1 Lachnospiraceae bacterium
AAGCTATATCGCGTCTTCCGCGGATAAAACGGTGCGCGTCATGGTCCGCGCGATCCCGGGAGGCAATGACCACGCGTACTACAACATTGCCCTCAGCGAGTTCGGCCGGGCGGGGACAGCAGTCGATACTTATGATTACGAGGTCGACGATCCGTGGGAGTTTTTGTCGGACTATACCGCGGTCGTGGACGGGAACTTCGCATCCCGTGTGCCAACAGGCGCAAGCAGCGGCGTGACCGGTATCGGAAGCGGACCCTCAGGGAGTCAGGGCAGCTGGAAGCGCGTGACCTACAAATGGCAGTACTTTGTGAACGGAGCGCCGTTTAACGGCGGCTGGCTTAAGATCGGCAGCTTCTGGTATTATTTCGGAAGCGACGGTTACATGTACACCGGGTGGCTTACGGATACGGACGGGAAGACCTATTATCTCGAGACGAAAGTAGGATCCGGCCAGGGTCAGATGGTCACCGGCGAACGGGAGATCAACGGCGTTCTGCATGTATTTGATCAGAGCGGTGCGATGATCCGCTGACAAAAAAATAAGGAGAGCCTGTCCGTATGAACTGTTTGACCCGGCAGGCCCTTTTTTTGTGGTCAAAGACCGCTTTTCAGAGTATACTGTAAAAGTAAAAAGATCATCCTGCGTATATCGGGAGCATGGATTCCATGATAAAACCAGCAGCCAGACGGCGTATTTTCGAGATCATACAGATTGGCAACACCAGCGATCTGCCCAGCAGGGCGTTTGATATCGCGCTGGTGTGTGCGATCGTGCTGAATATTTCCGTCATGCTGCTCGAGACCTTTGAACGCTTTGCGGGGTGTACGCCGTGGTTCGACAGGATCGAAGCGGTCACAATCCTCTTTTTCTGCGTGGAATACGCTCTCCGTATCTGGACCTCGGACTTTCTTTATCCGGGCAGCAGCCGGGCAGGCGCCGCACTGCGGTTCCTGCGTTCTTTCGACGGCATCGTGGACCTGCTGACGATCCTTCCGTTCTTCTGGATGAGCGGCTTTGTGGCATTCCGCATGCTGCGGGTCGTCAGGATCTTCCATCTGTTCCGGGTCAACAGCTACTATGACTCCTTTAATGTCATCAAGTCCGTCATCTATGAAAAGCGCAACCAGCTCGCCTCTTCCATCTTCATCATACTGATCCTCATGACTGCGTCTTCCCTGTGCATGTACAGCGCGGAGCACGAAGCGCAGCCGGAGGCGTTTGCCAATGCCTTTTCCGGACTCTGGTGGAGCGTTTCGACCATGCTGACCGTCGGTTACGGAGATATTTACCCGATCACGACTGCGGGCCAGATCATGGCGATCGTTATCGCTTTCCTCGGCGTCGGCGTCGTGGCGATCCCTACCGGTATCATTTCGGCAGGCTTCGTCGAACAGTATACGAAAGCCCAGAACGCATCCTCCGCGCTGGAGACGAGCATTAACACCGTGCTTGTGGATATCGACAGCATGTGGCTCGGAAAAAGTGCGGCGGAGATCGAAGAACAGTACCATATGGTGGTCGTTGTTGTCCGCCGCGGCAATGCGCTGATGCAGCCCGGTCCGGATTATCGCGTGCAGATCAAGGATGTACTGGCGGTGTATAAAAAGACGATGGAAACAGTGTAATTAATTGTAAATATAAAAAAATTTAAGTTGACATTTCAATATGCATCTGACATACTGGCACTGACTGAATGATCTGAAAGGAAGTACAGTATGGACCGAAAATCTTTTTCAATTAGAGATATATGCCATATCGCGGTATTCACGGGTCTGATCGCAGTGCTGGCACAGGTGAGCATCCCGCTCCCCGGCGGTGTGCCGGTGACGATGCAGACGCTCGGCGTGCTGCTTGCAGGGATCGTGCTCGGCGCCAGAAAGGGTGCCGCGGCGGCTCTCTGTTACCTTCTGATCGGCGCGGTGGGACTGCCGGTCTTTGCGGGTTTTTCCGGCGGTCTGTCAAGGCTGGTCGGACCGGCTGGCGGATTCCTTCTGTCCTACCCGCTGATGGCCTGGATCACCGGACGCTCTGCATCGGGAGTAAAGCTCGGGCAGTTTGCGGCAGGTCTCCTGATATCGACAGCGGTCTGCTATATCATGGGTTCGCTGATGTATGCGGCAGTGACGGGACTTGGCTTCAAAGCGGCAGTTGCGGCCTGCGTACTTCCTTTTCTGGCCGGTGATATACTGAAGATGGTACTGGCTGCATGGTTCGGAACGAAACTGAAAAAGGCTCTGGCGAGAGCGGAGGTGTAACGTTCCGGCGGGTTGACCATGACCGTTGTCTATTAATTGGTATGAATAGAATTCACAATCTTTTTACAAACATTCAACACATTCCATTTTGAAACATGTTATAATATGTCATAGATTTTTATGATACTCACATAACCATGTTTTTTTTTAAGATGTGAGGGCGGACATATGACGAAGAATAATGTGTTAGCTATCTTAATGCAGTCAAAGGATTTCGTATCCGGCGAGGCTATCAGCAGACAGCTGGGACTGAGCAGGACCGCAGTCAATATGGCGGTCAAGACTTTACGTGCGGAAGGTTACCAGATCGAGTCTGTGACAAACCGGGGATACATGCTGGTCAATGCCCCGGACGTTCTGACCAGGGGTGCCCTCATGGGCTATCTGCCCGGCAGACGGATGAACAACGTCGAGTGCTTTGATGTGGTCGATTCCACCAACCATGAGATGCTGAAACTCGCGGTTGACGGAGCGCAGAACGGCCAGGTGATCATTGCGAACCAGCAGAAGCGCGGCAAAGGCCGCAAGGGCAGGAACTTCAGTTCACCTGCCGGACAGGGCATCTACATGTCCTATCTGATGATCCCGACGCACGAAGTCAAGCGCCGGATCGCAAGCACCGGCAATAACGCCATGTGGTCTGCGATCACTTCCTGGACAGCTGTGACCGTGGCCAGGACGATCTACAACCTCTGCGGTGTCAGACCGGATATCAAGTGGGTCAACGACCTGTATATGAACGGCCGGAAGATCTGCGGCATCCTGACACAGACGACATTTGACGCGGAAGTCAATGAGATCCAGAACATCATCATCGGCATCGGCATCAACGTGCATGAGAATTATGAGGATTTCCCGGAAGAGATCCGCGATACCGCGGGTTCGATCTGGTCCGAGACGTCAAGCCGGATCATAAGGGCCGAGCTTGCTGCCGAACTGATCCATGCGCTTGATGATATGTGCGAGAGATGGCCGGGTGATATGGACGATTATCTCGAGTGTTACAGACGCTGGAACATCGTTCCGGGCAGGGACGTGATCGTCAATTACGGCGATAACTCCGAGAAGGTGCATGCAAAAGCCATCGGGGATGACTTCTCCCTGATCGTGACGGACAAGGAAGGAAATGAAAAACACCTGGTCTTCGGGGATGTTTCCCTGAAGATCTGATCAAAAGCCGCGGGATCCTTCGGGACAGGCGGCAGGATAACATTAACAGTTTTACCCATGAGACGTGCTCAGCCCGGACTCATGGGTTTTGTGATTCAGCTGTCCGGGACCCGGACTTGACGGAAAGGATGGAAAGATGTTCGATCTGCATGATATCAGAAGAGACGAGCTGATGCTGACGGGACCGTTTGCGTATCAGGGATATGACTGGTGGTGGCACAGCTTCACAGGAATTAATGAAGATACAGGCGAAGAAAGATCATTTTTCATTGAGTTTTTCGTTTGCAACCCGGCACTTGGCGGAAGAAAACCGATTTTCGGCCAGCTCGAACAAAACCGCCGGGAAAAATGCAGGCCTTCATACCTGATGGTCAAGGCGGGATGCTGGGGACCGGAACACATGCAGCTGCACCGCTTTTTCGCCTGGGATGAAATCGGGATCTGCGGCAGTGCGCCGTTTCGGATCAGTGCGGCTGACTGCCTGGTAAGCGAGCGGCAGCTGAAAGG
>JAFPHE010000156.1 GCA_017388745.1 Lachnospiraceae bacterium
ACTGCAGGGGATGGGGATCAACCCGAACATCATCGTCCTGCGCTGTGAACAGCCGCTGGAGGAGAGCATTTTCCGGAAGATCGCGCTGTTCTGCAATGTCAAACCCGACTGCGTCATTGAAAATATCACGCTTCCCGATCTTTATGAAGCGCCGCTTATGCTGGAGAAGTCTCATTTTTCGGAGGTCGTGTGCCGTGAACTCGGAATATCGGCGCCGGAACCGGACCTTGCGGAGTGGGAAGAGATGGTGGAGAGGATCAATAAGGCTGCCGCTCACTGTGTTGAAATCGGACTGGTGGGCAAGTACGTCGGGCTCCATGACGCCTATCTTTCGGTGGCGGAGTCTCTCCGGCATGCGGGATTTTATCATAACGTCCATATCAACATTCACTGGATCGATTCCGAGGAGATCCGTGAAGATAATGTCAAAGAAATGCTGGGCGGCCTGGACGGCATCATCGTTCCGGGCGGATTCGGAAGCCGCGGCATCGAAGGAATGATCCTGACGGCGAAATACGCAAGGGAGAACCGGATCCCCTATTTCGGCATCTGCCTGGGCATGCAGATCGCGGTCATCGAGTTTGCGAGGAATGCGGCGGGGATCAGCGACGCCAACTCCGGAGAATTCAATGAACAGTGCCGGAATAAAGTGATCGACTTCATGCCGGGCCAGAGCGAGGATATCGATAAAGGCGGGACGCTCCGCCTCGGAGCCTGCCCCTGCGTTATTCAGCCGGGCACGACCATGGAAAGATGCTACGGCAGTCTTGAGATCAGCGAGAGACACCGCCATCGTTACGAATTCAATAATGATTACCGCGAAAAGCTGACGGCCTGCGGTCTTCGCTTAAGCGGTCTTTCACCGGATAACAGGCTGGTTGAGACGGTGGAACTGACAGACTATCCGTTTTTTGTAGGAGTCCAGTACCATCCCGAGTTCAAGAGCCGGCCCAACAAGCCGCATCCGCTGTTTCTCGGTTTTATCGGCGCCGCGATAGAAAAGGCGAAGAGCAGGACAGACTAAGCATTCAACAGGTAAACGGGATCATGACAAAGACTGGTGACAGAAAGATCATACTGGAAGACGGACAGGAATACTACGGCCGGTCCTTTGGTTCAACGGAAGAAAAGATCCTGGAGATCGTTTTCAACACTTCCATGGCAGGCTATCAGGAGATCCTTTCCGATCCTTCGTATACGGATCAGGCAGTGGTCATGACCTATCCCCTGATCGGCAATTACGGCATGGCCGAAGATGATTACGAAACGGATATCCCGTCGATCGGAGCGCTGGTCGTCCATGAGTATAACGACGAGCCTTCCAATTTCCGGTCTGCGGAGACTCTCGGCGAAGTGATGAAGCGGTACGGGATCTCCGGGATCAGCGGCGTGGATACGAGGAAGCTGAATCGGTCGATCCGTGATCACGGAAGCCGCAGGGCGCTTCTGACAGGCCCGGATACGCCGGTGCAGCTGGGCGTGCAAAGGCTGAAGGAGTATACGCT
Organism: Lachnospiraceae bacterium; assembly: GCA_017388745.1. GTDB lineage: Bacteria > Bacillota > Clostridia > Lachnospirales > Lachnospiraceae > Avilachnospira. Next base: position 1,506 of record JAFPHE010000156.1, read on the forward strand.
CCCGACTGACGCCGTATCCAGAGTCAGCTGCAGGACAGCATGGGAAGCCGGCGAAAAGAATGCCCGCTTCCATGTGGCAGCCAT
>JAFPHE010000026.1 GCA_017388745.1 Lachnospiraceae bacterium
AACCTCACCTTAAGGAAGGCCAATTTTGCGCTCCGGGACCTGATGAAGGAAAAGCCCGGCGAGCCCTATAAGCTGGAGCTCGACGTGGAAAAACAGCTTCAGACGGTCCTCCGCGAGAAGCAGCGGAGAGGGCTCGGCTGAGAATGCCCTGTGCCGGTGCCGTTTCCGTTCGGGACAGGATCGGCGGCTTTCAGCGCACATTTAACTGAAAATTAAGAATTTAGAAACACTTATCCATATCGGCTATAGTATAATAAACTGGTTAAATTGGAATAGGTCGCCCTATGATAAAAAACAACCAGTCAAAATTCAATCTTACGCATGTGCTGCTGGACGCGGCGGTCATCGCCCTGTCCTACGCGCTTGCTTACTATATCGTCATCGGGGCCAATCTGGGCATTGCCGGAGCCCCCGGCACTCTGCCGGCGGCAGTATACTTCCGGGCGCTCTACATCATCATACCGGTCTATCTGATCCTTTATGTGATCTTTGACCTGTATGTCCCGAAACGGATCCAGTCGAGGCGGCGGGAGTTTGCCAACATCATAAAGGCAAACATCATGGGCCTCATGCTCTTCACTTTCGTGCTGTTCGCCGGCCGAAACATGCAGGGCATCGGTCCTTACCTCAGGAACTTCTCGACACGTATGATCGTGGCCTTCTTCGGGGTCAACATCGTACTGGAGACTTTGTTCCGGAACACGGTCCGTCAGACGCTCAGGCATATCCGTGCACAGGGCTTCAACCAGAAGCATATGCTGCTGATCGGTTATTCCGCGGCGGCAAGGGGCTTCATCGAACGCAATAACGACAACCCCGAGTGGGGCTATCACATCCTGGGACTCCTCGACGACGATCTGGAGGAAGGGCAGGTCGTGGACGGCGTGCCTGTGCTCGGGGATCTTTCCGCGCTGCGCGGCATCCTTTCAGGCAATGATTTCGATGAGATCGTCGTGACGCTTCCTCTGGACAAGTACGAGTACCTGAAGCCCGTCGTCAATATCTGCGAAAAGTCCGGCGTGCATACCATGTTCGTCCCGGACTACCAGAACATCATTCCGACGACGCCCTACACCGAAGATCTCGAAGGCCTGCCGGTCGTCCATATCCGGCATGTGCCGCTGACGAGCATGTTCAACGCGACGCTGAAACGTGCCGTGGACCTTGTCGGAGCAGTCGTGGCGCTGATCATCTTCAGCCCGCTGATGCTGGTCGTGACCATCATCATCAAGCTGACGAGCCCGGGCCCGGTCATCTACGCGCAGGAGCGTGTCGGCCTTCACAACAAGACCTTTAAGATGTACAAGTTCCGCTCCATGTACGTACAGCCTCCGGAGGAGGAGCTGAACCGCTGGACGACCAAGGGCGATCCCAGGGTCACCCGGATCGGGCGCTTTATCCGGAAGTTTAACATCGACGAGATGCCGCAGTTCATCAATGTGCTGAAGGGCGACATGAGCCTCGTGGGACCGCGTCCGGAACGGCCGCAGTTCGTGGAGAAGTTTAAAGAAGAGATCCCGCGCTACATGATCAAGCACCAGGTAAGGCCCGGTCTTACGGGATGGGCGCAGGTCAACGGTTACAGAGGTGATACTTCGATCCAGAAGCGGATCGAGCATGACCTGTATTATATAGAAAACTGGACATTCGGACTGGACGTCAAGATCCTGTTCCTGACACTGTTCAAAGGGTTCAAGAATGCATACTGACAACGATATTTTTGAAGATCTGGATATACACGGCAGCGGGGAAAACGCTGCCGGTGACGGCGTTTTCGAAGACCTCGACATGGAGGATAAGATCTATTCCTCCGCGATCGGGGACGACGGGGACCCTGATCCCGCCTCTGACGGCAGAGGAACGGCAGGCGGGAAAGGCGGCTCCTTCGCAGGACGCAGTGCATCCGGCGGCCGCCGCAAGGACGGCGGCAAGAACGGACGCGGCAGTTCCCCGAAGGAACTGAACACGGTCGACTCCACGCTTGACGGCCGCAAAGTCAGCCGGGAGAAGGCGCAGAAGAAAAAGTCCCGCATCCGCAGCATTATCCTCTGGACGATCATCGAAGCGATCACGCTCTGCGCGATCTTCGTCTACGGCTACGTCCTCCGGAACTGGAACCTGATCGCGCGGCCCGAGGTCAAGCTCGCCGCCATTGAGAACCATAACCTCTCCCTCGACAAGAAAAAGGAGATGGAAGGTTACTGGAATATCGCGGTCTTCGGCGTGGACGGCAGAAGCAGCGATGTAGTGGGCAGGGGTCTCAACTCGGACGTCATCCTCGTCGCGAGCATCAACAAGGATACCGGCGAGATCCGCCTGGTCTCCGTGTTCCGTGACACCTATCTCAATATTTCGGACGGCAACAGCTACAACAAGATCAACCAGGCTTATGCCATCGGCGGACCGGAGCAGGCGCTTGCGGCCCTCAACAAGAACCTGGACTTGAACATCCAGAACTATGTGACCTTCAACTGGAAGGCCGTGGCTGACGGCATCAATATCCTCGGCGGCGTGGACAACATCCCGATCTCCAAGGCGGAGCTCTATTATATCAACGCATACATCACGGAGACCGTCAAGGCGACCGGTATCGGTTCCCACCAGCTCAAGAGCACCGGAGAGCAGCATCTCGACGGCGTACAGGCGGTTGCTTACGGACGTCTGCGCTACATGGACAACGACTTTGCCCGTACCGAGCGCCAGCGCCGGATCATCAAAGCCTGCTTTGAGAAGGCCAAGAAGGCGAACTTCTCCGTCCTGAACAACATCATGGTCGTATGTTTCCCGCAGGTCGCGACCAATATCGGCTTCAACGACATCATCGCGATGGCGCAGAACATTACCGATTACAACATTACGGAGACCGGCGGATTCCCGTGGCAGAGAGGCGACGCGATCATCGGCAAGAAGGGCGACGTGGTCGTTCCCGCGACCCTGGAGTCCAACGTGCGCTACCTGCACGAGTTCCTCTTCGGTGATAAGGACTATACGCCTTCCGACGCTGTACTCCGCTACAGCCAGAAGATCAAGGAAGATTCAAAGTATTATAAGGAAGCCAAGTTCGTCGAGTCCGTGGCAACGGACGGCGGCGTCATCCAGAAACCGAAGGTCAATACCGGCGGCGGTTCTTCGGGCAGCGGCAAGAAGAACAACGACGATGACGAGGATGAGGAAGAGATCACGCTCGGCATCGATGAGAACGGCAGCTATATCTACCCGACGGATGAGGACGGCAATATCGTCATCCCGACGGATGAAGACGGCAACATCATCTATCCGACAGATGAAGACGGCAACATCATCAAGGAGACCACGATCCGGCCGACGGATGTGGTGGACGAGGATGAGATGGAAGGCGGTCCGGGATCCGGGCTTGACGAGGATGAGAGCGATGAGCCCTTAAGTCCCGACGGCAGCACCGTACGCCCGACGGTCGATCCCAACACCAATCCGACCCGTGAGACGAGCAACAATGACTCCGACGACGAACCGGTGATCAGCCCCGGCGACACAAGCGGACCGAACGGCGGCTCATCCAATACACCCGGCGGATCTTCGCTGACTCCGGGAAGCGCGAGCAGTCCTTCATCGACCGGCAGTCCGGAAGACGGACCGGGCAGCGGCTCCGGAAGCTCCTCTTCGGGAAGCGGCGGTATCATCAGCGAAGGCGGTCCCGGATCGGTAACGACCGTCACGGAAGGAAGTACTGCCGACCCGGGCGGCTCCGACAGCGGTTCCTCTTCGGGATCTGACAGCGCTCCGGTGCCGGGAAGTTCCGGCAGCGGCTCCGCTCCTGACAGCAACTCCGGCCCGAACCCGGGATCGACATTTATCGATACGGGCTCCACGGACGGCCCCGCAGGCGCGGCGGCACCGCCCTCGGGCGACATGGTAACGGACGGACCGGCCTGATTAGAAGATCAACAGCATCAGCCTGACATTACGTATATATGCGGCAGTGTCAGGCTGTTTTCTTTATGCAGAAGAGAAAATCCGGGCAGGAGCTCCGGCAGAAACAGTTTAGAATTGTTTTATCTTTCAAACACACAATTATCTTCATTTGAACACAATTCCGTCACAAATAGGGACTAAAACTGTAGATGTAAACAGAAAACAGGATCCGCTCCGGGGAGACGGATCTGACAAATACAGCAGGAGGAAAAGATATGAAAAAGTTTCTTGCAATCGTTTTATCGGCCGTACTGTTCGGCGGTGTGGCCGGCGGCACGATGTACGGTATCAACCACCTGGCTT
>JAFPHE010000027.1 GCA_017388745.1 Lachnospiraceae bacterium
AAAAGCGACGTACGCTTGCGTACGGTGATTTGACGAATGCGTACAATCCCGGAATGCGGCTTTATGCCGCTTCCGGTGATTGTGAACCGCAATGAGGCTGATAAGGCAATGCACAAAATATGCGTTGCATAAGGATACCGTCCATGATATAATACATTGCATAAATGTGAGGGCTTTGTATTATGATGAGTCAATACAGTTGGAGAAGTATAATCGCCCAGGTCGCTGCTTTGTTTATGGTCGGCGTGATGACGATCGGCGTTTTCACATATATGTCGCAGCACCAGGTCGCGGACGGTATGGTCACGGATCAGACGGAAACCATGGCGGAGAACATCTCGAAAGAGACGATCCTTGCGCTGCGGGAGTATCCCGCGTATCAATGGCTGATCCGCTACTGGTATGCACATCCGGACGATCTCGATATCGAATATGACGTTGTGTACACTGCGGGGACCAGGACGGAAGAAAAGTACAACCTGTTCAGGCAGCGCCATCCGGACCTCGTTCTGAAATATCTCACCGATGATGAGGCTGCCGCACTTCCGGAAGAAGACGGGAAGCTGTTTGCCGAGATCGTCTATTCCTGGCTGATCACCAGAGTCAACGAGATCAAGCAGATCTATGACGTCGACTATCTTTTCTGTGTGCTTACGGAGCCGCCGTATGACGAACAGTTTTTCCTCTTCAGCGCAGCGGAACCGGATTCCGTCCGCGGCACAAACTACGAAGAGGTCTATCCGCTGGGTGTGACCGTTAAGGTTTCGGAGAGCCAGCAGCAGGCCATGATCCGTGCCTGCGAGAATGAAAACTATCTCGCGGATGCCGGAGACTATGTGGACTATTATACTTATATCGAAACGCTTGACGGCCACGATGCGCTCATCGGCATGACCTACAACCTGTCTGCCATGAGGAAATCGATCGAATCCCTGACCTGGCGCGGAACGTCGATCGCGATGTTCCTGCAGTTCTGTCTTTCCCTGATATGCCTGACAGGTATTTATCTCCTTGTGTTAAGCCCTCTGAAGGAGATCCAGCGGAGCATCCGGGAGTATATGCATACCAAGGACAGCGGAGTGGTCAGAGCGAGGCTTTCCGCAGTGCGCTCGAGCAACGAGATCGGCGAGCTTTCTCAGGATGTCGTCGATCTTTCACAGGAGCTCGATGATTATGTTGAAAAAATCGAGAGCATCACGGCGGAAAGAGAACGCATCGGCGCAGAACTTGCCCTGGCATCGCGCATCCAGTCCAATACGCTTCCCAATAAGTTTCCTCCTTTCCCGGAAAGGAATGAATTCGATATCTATGCCGTTATGGACCCGGCCAAGGAAGTGGGCGGTGACTTCTATGATTTCTACCTGCTGGATGATGACCATCTGGCGCTTGTGATCGCAGACGTATCCGGAAAAGGTGTTCCCGCGGCGCTGTTCATGATGGTCTCCATGATCGTTATCCACTATGTTGCGGAAAAATTCCAGAGTCCCGCGGAGGTGCTCCGGGCCGTGAATGAGAATATCTGCAAGAACAATCCGGAGGAGATGTTCGTTACCGTCTGGCTGGGCATCCTGGAGATCTCCACAGGCAGGCTGAAAGCCGCCAATGCAGGACATGAATATCCGATGCTGAGAGATCCGGACGGCGATTTCCGTCTCATCAGGGACAAACACGGATTTGTCATCGGTGCGATGGACGGACTGGATTATCAGGAATACGAACTGCAGCTGCAGCCCGGATCCAGACTTTTCGTCTATACCGACGGTCTCCCGGAAGCAACTGATCCGGACAAGAACATGTTCGGTACAGACCGTATCGTAGAAGCTCTCAACGCGCATCCCGGCTCTGATCCGGAGACTATTCTGGCAAACATGCGGGAAAACGTGGAACGTTTTGTCAGGGATGCGGAGCAGTTTGATGACCTGACGATGATGTGTCTGGCATACCACGGGCCGGAAGGACGGGACGGTCAGGAATAATTATGTAAACGGGGAGGGGTAATATCAATGATCAGATCAAAAAGGATCCTGTGCATCAGTATTGCATTGCTGATGGCGCTTGCAGCTGCCGCCTGCGGCAGCAGGGCGGAAAATACTGCCGGCAGCGCACAGGAGGAGACCACAACGGCCATCGCACCGGTCATCATAGATTCGCCGGAGCCGATGACGGAAGCCCCGGCGACAGAGGCGGAGACGGAAGCGGAACCGGAGACGGAAGAAACGGACGACATCGGGGAGGCTTCGGATACTGCTGAGGAGACTGCCGTTGAAAAGAACGGCGACGTATACATCCTCTATACCAGCGATATCCACTGCGGTGTAGACCAGGGATTCGGCATTGCGGGACTCTGGCAGATACGGGACACTCTCGAGAAGCAGGGATATACGGTACTGCTTGTGGATGACGGCGATGCCATTCAGGGAGAACTGATGGGCACTCTGTCCCGCGGCGAGGCGATGATCGATCTGATGAACGAGCTTCACTATGATGTCGCGATCCCCGGCAACCACGAGTTTTCTTACGGTGCGGACCGGTTTATGGAACTGACGCGGAAAGCGGAGTTTCCGTATATCTGCTGCAATTTCCTCAAAGAAGGTGAACAGGTCTTTCCGTCATATATCATCAAGGAAGCCGCAGGGATCAGGATCGCATTTGTCGGCGTCGTGACTCCGACAACGATCGTGTCTGCCGCACCGGCGTATTTCCAGAATGAACAGGGTGAGTTCATCTACAGCTTCATGCAGGAAGACAAGACCGGAGAAGAAGTCTATCAGGCCGTACAGCAGGCGGTCGATGATGCGAGAGCCGAAGGCGCGGATTATGTCTATATCATGGGACATCTGGGCATGGGAGCTGCATTCAGCCCGTGGAATTATGCGGACGTGATCTCCCATACAAACGGGATCGACGTGTTCCTGGACGGCCACAGCCATGACACGGAACAGGTCGTCATGAAGAATAAGGACGGCAAGGATGTCGTGCGTTCCGCATGCGGGACCAAGATGAACTGTATCGGCTACAGCCATATCTCGGCATCGGACGGCATCAGGGAGACCAATATCTGGTCGTGGCCGAACAAAGAAAGCCTTCCGGCACTTCTCGGTATCAGCAATGAAGCAGAGAC
>JAFPHE010000001.1 GCA_017388745.1 Lachnospiraceae bacterium
GGAAGGCTTTGCACCGCGGCTTGCCATTGAGACCATGGATGCGGAATTCATGGGCTCCTGCACCAATATCCGCCGTCTCTGCGAGGAGATCGGGTCTGAAAAGCTCCGTATCTATGCGGACACAGGCAACCTTGCCGGTATGGGAAAAGATGTTGCTGCGGAACTGGAGACAGGTGGAGACTACATTATCGGCATCCACCTGAAGGATTCCAGACCCGGGATCATGCGGGATGTCGTGTTCGGGGAAGGGATCGTGGATTTTGAAAAGGCTCTGGAGAGCCTTGCCCGCATCGGCTATCGCGGCCCGATGATCGCGGAGACCTGGAGTTATGATGATGAAGCCTTTCATCCGTATCTGAAGGAGATCTCTTCCTTCCTCCGGGCGAAAATGGACACTGTTCCTTAAACAGGAGGTTTTTGCATGAGACATTTTGACCTGCTCATCGTCGGCGGCGGACCCGGCGGTTATGAAGCTGCGATCCGGGGTTCCCAGCTGGGACTGAGCGTGGCATTGATCGAAAAAGACAAGATGGGCGGAACCTGCCTTAACCGCGGATGTATTCCCACCAAGGCATTCGTCCACAGTGCGGATTTTCTCCGGAATCTGAAGATCTCCAGAAAGCTCGGGATCGATACGGGGGAGCTCAATCTCGACATCGCAAAACTCGTATTCAATAAAGACAAGATCGTACGCAGCCTGGTGAGCGGCGTCGAGTATCTTATGAAAAAGAATAATGTCACGGTTTTCCGCTGTGAGGCGGAGTTTCTGGACAGCCGGCAGGTCCGTGCCGGAGAGGAGATCCTGGATTTTGACGATCTGATCATTGCCACCGGTTCTTCTGCTGTCCTTCCTCCGATCCCCGGGATCGGGGCGGAGGGCGTTATGACCGCCACGGAGATCCTGAGCATCGATCACCTGCCAAAGGAACTCACGATCATCGGCGGCGGGGTGATCGGCTGCGAACTGGCCTGCGTTTTCAACGAATTCGGGAGTCACGTCACCGTTGTGGAAATGCTGGACCGGCTGCTTCCGGCTGTCGACAGCGACATTGCGGATGTGTTGGCTTATGCCATGAACACCGAAGGCATTCAGATCGTGACAGGCGCATCGATCAGCTCCGTTGAAAAAAGCGGTGACCTTTTCAGGGTCAGCGCCATGACAAAAGAAGGCGCGAGGACCTTCACTTCGGACGAGCTGCTGGTAGCGGCGGGAAGAAAGGGCAATACAAAAGGACTGGAGCGTCTCGGGCTCCGGATGGAAAAGGGGTATGTCTGCATCGATGAGCATATGCGCACCAATGTGCCGCATATCTATGCGATCGGAGACGTGACAGGAGGCATTCAGCTGGCACATGTGGCGTCGGCACAGGGCGCGGCTGCCGCGGAGAACATCTGCGGGCATGACGCGGCCATCGATTACAATGCGATCCCCAATTGTATTTTCACCGTTCCGGAGATCGCCGCCGTAGGAATGACCGAGGAACATGCAAAGAAGGAAGGCATCAGCTATACGGTAGGAAAGTTCCCGATGAGGGCGAGCGGCAGAGCGATGACGCTGTATGAAACAGACGGGTTCACAAAGCTGATCTGCGAGAAGGAAAGCGGCAGGCTTCTCGGGGCGGAGATCATCGGTCCGAATGCGACGGAGATGATCTGCGAACTGGCTTACGCTGTCCGGACCGGAGGCACGGCAGAGGATATCCATCAAACGATCCACCCGCACCCCACCGTCAGCGAGACGATACGGGAAGCGGCAGGGATCGTTGTCGGGAAACCGATGTCGATCTGAAAAATGGAATAAGCTGAACAAAGAAAGAAAACGCGCCGGAGAGGCGCGTTTTCCTTATGCTTAAGATTGATCGTTATTCACCAAGGAGCAGCTCCGGATCCTCGAGATACTCTTTCATCGTCTTCATGATCCGGCCGACCTCGCCGCCGTCAAAGACCCGGTGGTCATAAGTGACGGACAGGACCATCCTGGTGCGGATGCAGATCTCGCCGTTATATACGGCAGGCTTTTCCACACAGCGTCCGAAACCGAGGATACAGGACTGCGGGGAAGGCAGGATCGGGTTGAAATTGTCGACGGGAAAGATCCCCATGTTGGTCAGGGTAAAGGTGCCGTCTTTGAGGTCCTCCGGAGACAGCTTCTGGTTCCTTGCTTTATCGATGACGGTATGGATGGCTTTGCTCAGCTCAAAGAGGTTCATCCTGTCCGCATCCTGAACGACCGGTGAGACAAGGCCGTAATCCGTTGCGACAGCCGTGCACAGGTTGACATACGGATACTGCAGTATCTCGTTTTCAGCAAAGCTTGCGTTCGCAAGCGGGTGGGTGCGGATCATCTTTACGGCGGCAAAGCTCAGCAGGTCGTTGATGGATATCTTGACGCCCAGCTGCGCGCTGCACAGCGCCAGGGATCTCTTCAGGGCAACGAGCTCCGTCACATCCACTTCAACGGAATCGGATGTCTGGGCCATGCTCTGCAGGCTCTGGTACATGTTGCGGGCGATCGCCTTCCGGATCCCGGTGAGCGGGATGCGGACCGGTTCTCTGGAAATGCTGCCTGCCGCGGGCGCCGCGGAAGATGCGGCGGTCTGCCGGACGTAAGCCAGCACATCGTCCGCCCTTACGGGACTTCCTGAGGCGATATCAGCCAGTGAGACATTGTTTTCCCGGGCGAGACGCTTTGCCAGCGGAGTTGCCGGCGTATAGCCGTCTGCAGGCTTTTCAGCAGAAGGCGTTTCTTTTACGGATTCCGCCTGTGCCCCGGCAGCGGATCCGGTCCCTGCTTCGGGGACGGCAGGCTTTGCTGCACTTTCTGCGGCAGGCGCAGCACTCTCCGGTGCTCCTGCCTCCGGGATCTTTTCTCCGGGCTGGCCGATCCAGCCGATGGTCTGGAGTACCGGTACCGTTGTATTGTCTTCGATCAGTTTTGCGAGCAGGATACCTGTTCCGGGGGATTCCGCCTCCATGGTGATCTTGTCGGTTTCGATCTCCATAATGGGTTCGTCGAGTTCGACCGGATCCCCGACGTTTTTCAGCCAGCGGATCAGCCGGCCTTCCTTCATATCCATTCCGGCTTTGGGCATAAATATCTCAATCATATACAGTGCCTCCCGGTTCAGAACAGTGATTTGACAGCATCGTAGATCTTTTCCGGCGTCGGGAAAGTCTCACGCTCCAGATTGGGGTTGAAGGGGATGGGGCAGCTCAAGGCGCCGAGACGTTTAATGGGGGCATCCAGATAGTAGAATGTCTCGCTCTCGGCGATCTGGCCGGCCAGCTCTCCTCCGAAGCCGCCGAACTTGACGGCTTCATGGACGATCAGCGCCCGGTGGGTCTTTTTGACGGAAGCGACGATGGCTTCCGTATCAAGAGGCAGGAGCGTACGGATGTCGAGAACTTCTACATTGATGTTTTCCGCCGCCAGCTTTTCTGCCGCTTCCAGACTGAACTGCACCATGCGTCCGTAGGTGACGATCGTACAGTCGGTACCTTCGCGTTTGATGTCGGCAACACCCAGCGGGATCGTATACTCCTCTTCCGGGATCATTCCCTTTTTACGGTACAGGGTCTTCTGCTCCAGAAACATGACCGGGTTATCGTCCCGGATCGCGCTCTTCAGCAGACCCTTTGCGTCATAAGGCGTCGAAGGGATTACGACCTTCAGGCCGGGGAAATGTGCCAGGACGGCTTCCAGGCTCTGCGAATGCTGCGCGGCAGCACCGGTACCTGCGCCTGCGGCGGTGCGCATGACCATCGGCACCTTGACCTTGCCGCCGAACATGAAGCGCATCTTCGGAGCTTCGTTGACGAGCTCATCGAAGCATACCGTTATGAAATCGGAAAACATGAGTTCCACGATGGGACGCATGCCGGCCATCGCGGCACCGATGCCGGCACCCACATAGGACTGCTCGGCAATGGGCGTGTTCATGATCCTTTCTTTACCGAATTCTTCCAGCATTCCGCGCGACACACCGAATGCACCGCAGTATTCCGCAATGTCATCGCCCATCATAAATACGTTTTCGTCGCGCCGCATTTCTTCGCTCATGGCCTCGTTGATGGCCTGGGCATAAGTGATCTCTTTCATGGACATATCACGGCCTCCCTTATGCGTATACATCGTTCAGCAGGTCTTCAACCTTCGGCTCCGGACTGTTCTTTGCGAACTCTTCAGCCTCGTCGATAGCCCTGATGGCGTACTGCTCGATCTCATCCAGTTCCTCCGCCGTAGCTGTGCCGTTTTCCAGCATCAGCTTCCGGAAGGCAATGATGGGATCCTTCTTCTTCCATGACTCGATCTCTTCTTTGGTGCGGTAAAGGTTGCCGTCGCTCTTCGAGTGGCCGGAGATGCGGTAGGTCTTTTCTACGACGAGCATCGGGCCGTTGCCTGCGGCAACATATTCCCGGGCTTTCTTTACCGCCTGGTAGACTTCGAGCACCTTGTTTCCGTCAACGGTGACGGACGGCATGGCGAAAGGATATGCCCGTTTGGAGATATCGGTATCCTTCATTACGTCCGCGATCGGCGTCGACATACCGTAGGTGTTATTGACGCAGATGAAGAGGGTCGGCAGATTCCAGACCGCGGCAAGATTCATGGCTTCCCAGGTGGCGCCTTCATTGGATGTGCCGTCGCCGAAGAAGACAGTGGAGATGCGGTCCTTTTCCCCGCGTTTTTTGATCGCCA
>JAFPHE010000028.1 GCA_017388745.1 Lachnospiraceae bacterium
AAGACCGGCGCGAAGATCCGCAGCGGCTTTGAAATCATGAATGGAGGTAAGTAAATGGGAAGCTATGAGATTTTAGAGAGCACCGGAATTGCCTCTAAGGATATGTTTGAAGCCCTTCTTCCCTCCGCCGAGCGGAGAGCAAAGGGACCGTATGTTGTGATGGAATGCTACGAGGAGATCCCGTGCAATCCCTGCGTCACCAGCTGCAAGTTCAAGGCAGTGGAGATGGAAGCCCTTAACAAATGTCCGCATGTCAACTACGAGAAGTGCACCGGCTGCACCAACTGCGTCAGCCACTGCCCGGGCCTTGCGTGCTTTGTGATCAACGAGACCGTGGGAGACGGAAAAGTTGACATTACCTTCCCTTACGAGATGACACCCATCCCGAAAAAGGGCGACATCGTCAACGCTCTGAAGCGCGACGGCTCTGTCGTCGGCAAGGCGGAGATCGTCCGTGTGCTCTCCGGAGAGAAGATGGATCACACCAACGTTATCACGATGCGTGTCGACGCGGATCTGCTCTACGACGCGCGCAACATCAGTCTGGACTAAGGAGGTGCAGCCATGGATGACAGCAAGATTATCCTTTGCCGTTGTGAAAATGTGACGCTTGCGGATGTGAAAAAGCTCCTGGCCTCCGGTATGGATTCCATGCAGGAGATCAAGAAGACCTGCCGCTGCACGATGGGCCCCTGCCAGGGACGTACCTGTAAGGAGATGGTGGCGAGAGAAGTCGCGGCTTATCTTCATAAGTCAGTGGAGGAAGTTGACATCCCGGTGAGCCGTATCCCGATCAAGCCGATCACCCTCGGCCAGATCAACGAGTTCAATGGAGGTGTCTAAATGAGAAAAACAGCAGATGTCGTAGTCATCGGCGGCGGCAACGCCGGAACATCCACCGCTTATCACCTGACCAAACTCGGTGTTAAGAACGTGGTCCTGATCGAGTCGCAGTACACACCTTTCGGCGGATCCGGACGCTGCGCGGCCATGTACCGCCAGCAGTTCGCGACAGAGTCCAACCTCTGGGTCGCGAAGCTGTCCAGCGAACAGTATTACACCTTTGCCGAAGATACCGGATACGGCGATATCGAACTCAGTAAGTGCGGCTACCTGCTTCCGGCTTACAACAAGGAGCAGGAAGAGCAGCTGAAGAGCAATGTCGAGATCCAGAGAAAGTTCGGATTCGACTCTTACTATCTGGATGCCAAGGGATGTAAGGAAGTCTCCCCGTATCTCAACACTGACGAGATCCTGGGCGGTTCCTACAACACCGGCGAGGGATGCCTGAATCCCATGAAGGTCGCTCTGGGCTACAAGTACGCAGCGATGAAGGCCGGCGCGGAATTCAACAACTACACCCCCTGCACCGGCTTCATCATTGAAGGCGGAAAGATCAAAGGCGTGAAGACCCCGAAGGGCGACATCTACACCGACTGCGTCATCAACGCCGCAGGTGAGTGGGGCAAGTTCATCGGCCGTATGGCGGGCGTCTCCATCCCGCTGGAGCCGGAGAAGCACCAGATCGTGGTCACCGAGCCGGTCGAATACATCAAGGCTCCCATGATCTACTCCCTGTACAAGTATTTCACCTACATCATCCAGGTCAAGCACGGCGGCTTCCTGATGGGCTGGTCCGACGCGGACGTGAAGGCCGGTATCATCGATTTCGAGCCGGAGTGGAAGTTCCTGGAGAACCTGGCAAAGCGCATCATCCCGCAGGTCCCGTCCCTCGGCAACCTGAAGGTCATCCGTCACTGGGCAGGACAGTACGGCAACCTTCCGGACCATGGTATCCTGGTGGGCGGCGTTCCGGAGGTCGAAGGCTTCTATCTGGCCCTCGGCGCGACGAAGGCGACCATGTTCGCTCCGGGTCTCGGCACCCTGGCTGCGGAAGCGGCCCTGGGCGTCAAGCCGAGCGTTCCGGAAGAGATCTTCAAGACCTACCTTATTGACCGCTTCGCGAAGGGCGAGCTGATCTTCGATAAGGCACTCCTGTAATTACGGGAAAACATATCCTGTGCGGCGTTCGATCCGGCACAGCCTTGAGCAAGCTGTGCCGGATCTTTTAAAAAACGGGACAGGATACAGGCAATGACATAAGAAACTGCAACACGTGATCAGATGGACTTTCCGGCCCGGACACCCGGATCGTCCGGGAACTGCGGCCGCGTCCGGGATCTGCCGGGAGCGGTTCCGCAGCCTGAAAAGGGGAAAGAGGACAAATGGAAAAGAAGAAAATAGAGATAGAGAAGGGTACATTTATACCCACAGCCGTCATTCTTTTGGGCCTGATCCTG
>JAFPHE010000029.1 GCA_017388745.1 Lachnospiraceae bacterium
ATATCCGCCGATATACTCCGGAATAGTAACGTCCACTTCGCCGTCAAGCGTTACCGTGTAGCTTGTGGCGACGCCGTCCGCGTACAGCTTGAATACCACGCTGGCCCCTGAAGGTGCCGTCGTGCTGCCGTCTGCGTTCTTCCATTTCTTCAGCGCGTTGGCCGTGGTCTCTTCCTGGGAGTTGGTGATTGTTCCGCCGGAAGCGACAGGATTCGCCGGGCTCTTCGTGTAGCCGGGATACCCCGTCGTCTCGCCGATCGTGTAGACGATTGCCGTCGAGGTACCAGACTGATACTTCGGCAGATTAATGAACTTTGCCTTCCAGGCTTCGCTCTCATAGCCCGCAATGTCGGTGCCGGTCGGCTCCGTATCAGCGCTGCCGTTCAGCGTCACCGTGTACCCAGTCGCAGTGCCGTCAGCATACAGTGTGAACACTACGCTCGCGCCGTTGGGCGCCGTCGTGGTCCCATCCGCATTCACCCACGCTTTATCCGCATAGACCGAGACGTACTCGTTGTTCTGCCTCGTCAGCGTAACGATGCCGAGGTCGGTAGTAGACGAAACCGACGGGTCGAGGGGTTGGCCGCTGACCGTTCCATCCGAGTACTCCCAGCGATCATCTTCTTCATCGTAAGCCACGGTGATGACCGTCTGATCGAGTATGTAAGGGCTGGGGACAGACTCCTCGCGGATGTAATATGTCTTTTCCTTATCCAGACCGTAGAAGATCACCTTGCCCTCAGAATCCGTCGCCGGAGCGTTGGTCGCAGTAAGCGCAGTGGTCTTCGCTTCATTGATGAACAAACTGGCCACAGTGGTGCAGTTGGCATCGCTGTACACCATGAACTTCGCGCCGCTGATCGCGGCGCCCGTCATGTCGACCTTTTTGACTTCCAGGGCAAGCGGCAGGATATAATCGTTCTTGAAGTAATTGATTTCATCCTCAGGATGATCCTTAACCGACCAGGTATGATCTTCTATTTCGAACTCATTCTCTTCATTCACAACGACCTTGAACGTAAGCAGCAGCGTTCTTGTGTCGTAGATCCACGGGTACATGTTTGTTGCCGAGGTCTCAGTTACTTCATAGGTAAAATACCAGGGACCGCTGCTGTTGGCAGAATCAGGTATGTCCTGGCCTCTGAAGCGGAAGTTGCCCATTTCAAACAGCACTTCGTCGCCGCTGTGGGTGTTCGCGGGGAAGTTGATGCTGAAGTCCTGATTAGGCACTTCATGCGCCGCTTCGCCCTCGCCCTCGATTCTGAAGGGCATCGGCGCGTCACCCGTAGGCTCGACATGGAACGTAAGGGTCCTTTGAACACCGGCGTTGGGAAGAACATCATTGACGCCGCCGCCGTCGTACATCAGCTTCTTGGTGACCTCGACCGTGCCTTCCGCGGGCATGACCTCGACAAGAAGCATGATGCTGCCAAAGCAGTCGTTGCCGTCCAACATGCGCTTTCTGACACCTGTCACCGCATCGTGACCTTGCAGCCCGGTGAAAGATGACAGGCCGAAGGAGAAGCAGTTGTTGAACTTATTAAGCCCGGACGGCGGAGTCTGATTTAAGTTCGGTTTGGCAATATCGTTGTATGTCCAACCCGGAATATCGATGTCTCCGCCTTCTCCAAGCTTCAGGTAATCGAATCCTGTTCCGCTGCTCTTCGGCTTTTTCACCTCAAGGTAGTCTATGTCGGTGTTGCCGTCATGAGTCTCTCCGCCCTGGCAATTGAACCAGGCCTTACCGTTCCCTCGAGGAACGATCGTGTCAGAAAAATCCACTTCGGCCGTTTGAGTGTCAGAGATCATTTTTTCGTCGATGATACCGGCAACAGCAGAAACGGGTTGGGCTGAGTTCTGGGTTACGCCATAAAT
>JAFPHE010000002.1 GCA_017388745.1 Lachnospiraceae bacterium
GTCGCAACCGGCAAGAACGGCTGGGACGGCTCCGGCGACACCTGGAGATGGTATGAGAACGGCAACATGAAGACCAATTACTGGGTCAACGACGGCGGCAACTGGTACTGGATCGGTGCAGACGGCATCATGAAGTCCGGCTGGCAGTGGGATGGAAACTACTGGTACTACATGAACCAGCAGCATGACGGCACCTTCGGCCGCATGATGTCCGGCTGGATCAACCTGAACGGCGTCAGATACTATCTGAACACCCAGCACGACGGTACCTTCGGACGTATGTTCACCGGCACCCACACGATCGACGGTCAGACCTATACCTTCAACGATCAGGGCGCTCTGCAGTAAGCAGGATAATTACGAATAACATACCTTATGAATCAAAAGGACCGGGTCCATATGGACCCGGTTTCTTTTTGCCGTTCTGCACGTATACTGCTCATCACCGCACGGATGCTCGCATCCGCTGAGTGCTGGCTGATGCATTATTCGAACAAAAAAACACGAATCTTATGATCCGTGTTTTTCGTGACCTTGCCGGGAATCGAACCCGGGCCTTCGCCGTGAGAGGGCGACGTCTTAGCCGCTTGACTACAAGGCCGTATCGAGGCGACAAGATTCGAACTTGCGACCTCTGCGTCCCGAACGCAGCGCTCTACCAAACTGAGCCACGCCTCGTTGATCTCAACTTTCGTAAAGACACATGCGTTAGTTTATATTATTTTGGTGATTCTGTCAATACCATTTTTTGTTTTTTTACGTTATACTGTAAATCGATTTTTTTGAAAGCTGCTTATTAAACAGCCCGATATCCGCGGCACTTTCAGAACATACCGGACAGGCGAACGGACGGAAAATGGATGCATAAATAAACAAGAAATATGTATTTTTATGCAAGATAGTGGTTGACAAGAGCATCCTATATGACTATGATTATGGGGACAGCTGACTGAGAGCTTATTTTTATTCAGATATACCAGGAGGGAGACCGGAATGAAGAAAGAAAATATAAAGAAGATCGTACTTGCATACTCAGGCGGACTTGATACGTCCATCATTATTCCCTGGCTTAAGGAGAACTATAACGATCCTGAGATCATCGCTGTTGCCGGCAATGTCGGACAGGCGGACGAACTTGACGGACTTGAGGAGAAAGCACTGAAGACAGGCGCATCCAAGCTGATCGTGGCAGACCTTGTCGATGAGATGGTGGATGACATCATCATCCCGGCTCTGAAGATGGATGCCAAGTATGAGACCTATCTTCTGGGCACTGCGTTCGCTCGTCCGGTCATCGGAAAGAAACTTGCGGAGATTGCTCTTGCAGAGGGTGCGGATGCGATCTGCCACGGCGCGACCGGCAAAGGCAACGACCAGGTAAGGTTTGAACTTGCGATCAAGCGTTTTGCTCCCGATATGCATATCATCGCCCCGTGGCGTGAGTGGGATATCAAGTCCCGTGACGAAGAGATCGATTATGCCGAGGCACACAATGTACCTCTTAAGATCAGCCGTGAGACCAATTATTCCAAGGATAAGAACCTGTGGCATCTGAGCCATGAAGGCCTGGATCTGGAAGATCCTGCCAATGAGCCCGATTATGATAAGCCCGGTTTCCTCGAGATGGGTGTTTCTCCCGTACAGGCTCCGGATGTACCGACTTATGTAACGATCGACTTTGAAGCAGGCGCACCGGTCGCAATCGACGGCGAGAAGATGAAAGCTTCCAAGATCATCGAGAAACTGAACAAGCTGGGCGGCGCAAACGGCATCGGCATCATTGACATCGTTGAGAACCGTCTGGTCGGCATGAAGGACCGCGGCGTCTATGAGACCCCGGGCGGCAGCATCCTGTACGCGGCTCATGAGCAGCTCGAGATGATCACAGTCGACAAGGATACGCTTCATGTCAAGCAGAAACTGGCAGTTGATTATGCGGACCTCATCTATAACGGCAAGTGGTACAGCCCGCTGCAGGAAGCACTGACTGCGTTTGCAAACGAATCCAACAAGTTTGTGACCGGTTCTGTCAGGCTGAAGCTTTACAAAGGCAACATTATCCCGGCGGGAACGACCTCACCGTACTCACTGTACTCCGAGAATCTTGTCACTTTCGGTGAGAGTGATTACGATCAGGGACAGGCGGCAGGCTTCATCAACCTCTGGGGCCTTCCGATCAAGGTACAGGCTCTCCGTGAGCAGGGACGTCTGTAATACGGAAATTTCGGACCCGGGACCGGCTTATGCCGGCCCCGGGCTGAACATACATTAAGGGACTTTTGTTCATGGCGGCCGTCAGCCGGTATGAACATTCATGCATGGCATCTGCAGCAGGGACTGCGGGATGCCCTCATATTTTATATACAGGGAGCGCCAATGGCGAAAATGTGGGCCGGACGCACGTCCGGGGAAACTGACAGTATAGCGGATGAACTGAATTCATCCATCGGAACAGACTGCCGCATGTACCGGCAGGATATTGAAGGAAGCAGAGCGCATGCCGCAATGCTCGGAAAGCAGGGTATCATCCTTCATGAGGAGGCGGAAGAACTGCGTGAAGGTCTGAAGGGGATACTTGAGGATCTTGAGAGCGGTACGCTGGATTTTGATATGAGCTGCGAGGATATCCATATGTTCGTGGAGCAGGAACTGACAGCCCGTCTGGGGGACGTCGGAAAAAAGCTCCACACCGCCCGCAGCCGTAATGACCAGGTTGCACTGGATCTGAGGATGTATCTCAGGGACGAGGCTGCGGAGATCATGAAGCTGATCAGGGAGCTTCTGGAAGTGCTGACACGGGTCGCGGAAGAAAACATGAAAGCGGTCATGCCGGGCTATACGCATCTGCAGAGAGCGCAGCCGATCCTGTTTTCACATCAGATCCTGGCCTATGCCATGATGCTTCTGAGAGACGCAGGAAGGATCACGGACTGTGTGAAGCGGATGAATGTATCTCCGATCGGAAGCTGTGCGCTGGCGGGTACCACATATGATACCGACAGGGAATTTGAGGCAGCGGAACTCGGATTCGACAGTATTGCCATGAACAGTATCGACGGCGTTTCCGACAGAGATTTCTGTCTGGAGATGATGAGTGCCCTTTCGATCCTGATGATGCATCTCAGCAGGTTTTCGGAGGAGATCGTCCTCTGGTCGAGCTGGGAGTTTAAATTCATTGAGCTTTCCGACAGCTATACCACGGGTTCATCCATCATGCCTCAGAAAAAGAATCCCGATATGGCGGAACTGATCCGCGGCAAGACAGGTAGAGTTTACGGTGACCTGATGGGGCTGCTGACGACGTTCAAGGGACTGCCGCTTGCATACAATAAGGATATGCAGGAAGATAAGCAGGCGGTCTTTGATGCGGTGGATACGGCGGAGCTCTGTCTGAAAGTCATGATCCCCATGACAGGGACCATGAAGGTACTGCCGGCCAATATGATGAAAGCGGCTCAGAGCGGTTTTATCAATGCGACGGATCTGGCAGATTACCTTGTGAAAAAGGGCATGCCTTTCCGGAGCGCATACAAGATCTCCGGACAGATCGTGGCGGACTGTATTGAAAAAGGCCTTGTGCTGGAGACGTATCCGCTGGAGTCCTACCGTGGGTGGAGCGAGCTCTTTGAAGAAGACGTCTACGAAGATATCGGCATCGTCACTTGCGTGGAAAAGCGTATATCCAAAGGCGGTACGAGCTCGGTCTCCGTTCAGGAACAGATCGCATGGATCGGACAGCAGATAAAGACAGTTTTCGGATAAAGTCAGATGACATAGTATTCTGATGATCGGGAGTGAATATATATGACCAAGATATTTATTGACGGAAGCGCCGGTACTACCGGCCTTCGTATCTATGAAAGACTCGCGGAACGGAAGGACCTGGAACTTTGCACCCTGAGCGATGAACTTCGTAAGGACCCTGCAGCCAGAAAAGACGCGATCTGCAGTGCGGACATTGCTTTCTTATGCCTTCCGGATGCTGCTGCCATAGAAGCTGTCGGACTGGCAGGCGATGCCGGCACCGTTATCATTGATACGTCCACAGCCCACAGGACAGCGGAAGGATGGACCTATGGATTTCCGGAGCTTAAGGGGCTGCGTGAGGAGATCCGCAGTTCGAAGCGCATCGCCAATCCGGGATGTCACGCCAGCGGTTTTCTTGCACTGGCTGCCCCGCTCATCGAAGGAGGGCTCCTGAAAAAAGAAGCGGCGCTTACGTCCTTTTCCATCACAGGCTATTCGGGCGGCGGTAAGAAGATGATCTCGGAGTATGAGGCGCCGGAAGGAAGGGATCCTCTGTATGACGCGCCGAGGCAGTACGGCATCACCCAGATGCATAAGCACCTTCCGGAAATGCAGAAGGTCAGCGGCCTTGCGAAAGCGCCGGTTTTCTGTCCGATCGTGGCGGACTACTACAGCGGCATGGAAGTGACGATCCCCGTCTTTGCGGATGATCTCACCGCCGGTATGGATGAGATCTGCGCATTTTATAAAGAGTATTACAAAGGCGGAGACCTGGTGCGTTATGAGGACAGCGCCGGCTTCGGCGGATTCATCTCCGCTGCCGCGATGAAGGGAAGAGACGACATGCTTGTGACTGTCACTGGCAACAGCGAGCGCATCCTGCTGATCTCGCTGTTTGACAACCTCGGCAAGGGTGCGTCCGGCGCGGCGATCCAGAACATGAACATTGTGATGGGAGTACCGGAAACGACCGGACTGGTGCTGTAAGCACATGTTTCCGTTAAATTAGGAGGTCCAATATGAAACTTATTTCCGGCGGCGTCTGCGCCGCTCAAGGATTCAGGGCGAACGGCCTGCACTGCGGTATTCGTCCCAATACGACCAAGAAAGATCTTGCCATGCTGGTCAGTGATGTGCCGGCGGCAGCAGCTGCGGTCTATACGACCAATCTTGTGAAAGGCGCGCCGCTGACGGTCACGAAGCAGCATATCGCAAACGGCATCGCGCAGGCGATGATCTGCAACAGCGGCAATGCCAATACCTGCAATGCGGACGGCATAGAGATCGCGGAAGCAATGTGCGCCATCGCGGCAGACGGAGCGAAAGTGAAGGCAGAAGACGTCATCGTGGCTTCGACGGGCGTGATCGGACAGCCCCTTGATCTTTCGCCGATCCGCGCAAAATCCGCGGAGCTGGCTGCCGGGCTTTCTTATACCGGCAATCAGGATGCGGCAGCTGCCATCATGACGACGGATACGGTCATGAAAGAAGCTGCCGTGGAGTTCGAACTCGGCGGGAAGATCTGCCGTCTGGGGGGCATGGCAAAAGGCAGCGGTATGATCCACCCCAATATGGCGACGATGCTCGTATTTCTGACGACGGATGTCAGCATCAGTGCCGGGATGCTTCAGAAAGCGCTCTCCGGAGACGTACAGAACACGTTCAATATGATCTCCGTCGACGGCGATACTTCCACCAATGATATGGTATCGATCATGGCAAACGGCCTTGCCGGCAATGCCGAGATCACGGGAGAGGGCGAGGCGTTTACAGTATTTATGGAAGCGCTGAACACCGTGACGGTGCATCTCTGCCGCATGATCGCCGGGGACGGCGAAGGCGCCACCAAGCTGCTGGAGTGTGAAGTCTCGGGCGCAAAGACCATGGATGCGGCAAAGACGGTTGCGAGAGGCGTGATCTGTTCGTCTCTTCTCAAAGCTGCCATGTTCGGAGCTGATGCCAACTGGGGCAGAGTGCTCTGCGCGATCGGCTACTGCGGAGCCGATGTGGATGTGACGAAGGTAGACGTCAGTTTTCGGTCTCCCAAAGGAACGATCTGTGTATGCCGAAACGGCGCAGGAATTCCGTTCTCGGAGGAAAAGGCCAAGGAGATCCTCCTGGAAAAGGAGATCGGCATTCTCGTCGGTCTGAATGACGGCCCGAACGATGCAACGGCCTGGGGCTGCGATCTGACCTATGACTATGTAAAGATCAACGGAGATTACCGGAGCTGATGATCCGGTCCGGACGAAATAACAGCGATTAAAGAGGAAATGACCATGAATCAGGAAATGCTTTCCAACGCGGAACGCGCGGAGGTTCTGACACAGGCGCTGCCGTATATCCGGCAGTATAACAACAAGATCGTTGTCGTCAAATACGGCGGCAATGCCATGATCAACGAGAACCTGAAGCTGCAGGTCATGCAGGATATCGTCCTGCTGTGGCTGATCGGTGTAAAAGTCGTACTTGTACACGGCGGCGGACCGGAGATGAACGATCTTATGAGCAGACTGGGCAAAAAAGCCGAGTTTGTCGGCGGTTTAAGAGTGACCGACAAAGAGACTGTGGATATTGCGGAGATGGTGCTCGCCGGAAAGGTCAACAAGACCCTTGTTACACTTCTGCAAAGGAGCGGAGGCAATGCCATGGGCATCTCAGGCATGGACGGCAGGCTGATCGAAGCGGAAATGAAAGACGAAAAGCTGGGCTATGTCGGAAAGATCACGAAGATCAATATCGGACCGGTCATGGATCTCCTGGAAAAAGGCTATATCCCGGTCGTATCCACTCTGGGCTGCGATGCGGAGGGCAATGTATATAACATCAACGGCGATACGGCAGCGGCTTATATCGCAGGTGCGCTGAAAGCCGAGAATATGATCATGATGACCGATATCTCGGGCATCCTTCAGGACAGATATGATCCCAAGACCCTGATCCCGAAGCTCACGGTGAGTGAGGCGGTCGGACTGTACGATTCCGGCGTGATCGCGGGCGGCATGATCCCGAAGGTGGATTCCTGCATCAAGGCGATCCAGATGGGCGTGGAGAAGTGCATCATCATGGACGGCTGTGTGCCGCATTCCATTCTGATGGAATTACTGACGGATGAAGGCGCCGGCACGATGCTTACGGCAGATGAAGAAGCAGGCTGAAAGGCAGCTTGACGCGACCCTGTGAAGGGAAATAATGAAACAGCAAAGGAGTGATCTTTATGAGCAGTATCTATGATAAGGACAGCACCTATATTGCGTCTACGTACAAGCGCTTTCCGATCTGCATCACTTCGGGCAAGGGCTCGGAGGTCTATGATGAAAACGGGAAGCGGTATATCGACCTGGGTTCCGGTATCGCCGTGACCAGCTTCGGCATTGCGGACGGAGCATGGCAGAAGGCGGTCATTGACCAGATCGGAAAGGTACAGCATACATCCAATCTCTACTATACCGAACCGTGTGCAGAGCTCGCAAAGCTCCTTTGTGAAAAGAGCGGCATGAAGAAAGTATTCTTCGGAAACTCCGGTGCGGAGGCGAATGAGGGCGCCATCAAAGCGGCACGAAAGTATGCGGCGGAGAAAAAAGGCAGCGATTATTATACGATAGTGACACTGGAACAAAGCTTCCACGGCAGGACGCTGACGACGCTCGCCGCAACGGGACAGGACGAGTTTCACCGCCTGTTTCAGCCGCTGACACCGGGATTCGTCCACACACCGGCGAATGATCTTCCGAAGCTGATCGAGACCGTGCATGCGCATAAGACAGCGGCAATTATGATCGAGTGCATACAGGGAGAAGGCGGCGTGCGTGCCCTGGATGAGAATTTTGTAAAAGGGATCGCCAGGATCTGCCAGGAAGAAGATATCATCTTTATCGTTGATGAAGTCCAGTCCGGAAACGGCCGCAGCGGCAGGTTTTATTCCTATATGGCGTATGACGTGCTGCCGGATGTCGTCTCGACGGCAAAGGGCCTCGCGGGCGGTCTTCCGATCGGTGCCGTGCTGCTCGGAGAAAAAGTGAAGGACATCTTCAGCTATGGCGATCACGGATCGACATTCGGCGGCAACCCGGTAGCCTGTGCGGCGGGAATCAGCGTCATCGAGCGGATCGATGAGCAGCTGATGGCGGAGGTACGTGCCAAGAGTGCTTATCTCTTTGATGTGCTCGGCAAGGCGGAAGGCATCAGAGAAGTCAGCGGCATGGGCCTTATGATCGGTCTTTCCACGGACAGACCGGCGGGCGAGATCGTGAATAAATGCATGGAAAAGGGCGTTTTATGCCTGACCGCACACGGTAAGGTGAGGCTCCTTCCGGCACTCAACATTCCGATGGAACTGCTGGAAGAAGCAGTGGAAGTGATCATGGAGGCATGCAAACCGTAAACACGGGCAGGCGCCTGTCAGGCAGGGTAACAGCCCGGCCGGAAGTATTCTAACAGGAAGCAGGAGTAATATATGTCATTAAAAGGAAGAAGTTTTTTAAAGTTACTGGATTTTACCCCGGAGGAGATCGGCGAGCTGCTGGATCTTGCTGCAGATCTGAAGGCAAAGAAAAAGGCGGGGATCCCGCACAGAATGTTTGAGGGCAGGAATATTGCACTGATCTTTGAGAAGACGTCGACACGCACCCGCTGCGCATTTGAAGTGGCAGGCGCGGACCTCGGAATGCATCCGACCTATCTCGACCCGTCAGGATCCCAGATCGGCAAGAAAGAATCGATAGCGGATACCGCCAGAGTCCTGGGACGTATGTATGACGGCATCGAGTACCGGGGATTCGGCCAGGAGATCGTGGAGGATCTTGCGAAATACGCCGGAGTACCGGTATGGAACGGACTTACCAACGAATTCCATCCGACTCAGATCCTTGCGGACTTCCTGACGATCCGTGAGCATTTCGGCTCACTGAAGGGGAAAAAACTCGTATATATGGGCGATGCGCGTTACAACATGGGCAATTCGCTGATGGTGGGCTGTGCGAAGATGGGAATGCATTTTACGGCGTGTGCCCCGGCAAAGTATTTCCCGGATGCTGCACTTGTGGATGAATGCCGTAAGATCGCGGCTGAGACCGGCGCCGTGCTTGAGTTTATTGAGGATCCGGTCGAAGCGACTAAATGCGCGGATGTGATCTATACGGATGTCTGGGTCTCCATGGGCGAGCCGGATGAAGTGTGGGCGGAGCGCATTGCAGATCTTACACCTTACAGGGTCGATCAGAAGATCATGCAGAATGCGGGACCGCAGTGCCGTTTCATGCACTGCCTGCCGGCATTCCACGATCTCGGAACAAAGATCGGACGCGAGATCCATGAGAAGTTCGGCATCGACTGTATGGAGGTTTCCGATGAGGTCTTTGAAGGACCGCAGTCCATCGTCTTCGATGAGGCGGAAAACCGGATGCATACGATCAAAGCCGTGATGGCAGCGACACTGTAAGAATACGGAAAACAGATATGAAAAGGGCAGGCTGAAAAGCCTGCCCTGTCTTTATGCTGATGTTTTGAGCCGGATCAGTATCCGAATGCCTGTGCCCAGTACCAGGAACCGTTCGGTGCCTGATAAACGGCCACGCCCATGGTATTGAAGTTGCCGACGATGTTTTCTCTGTGTGTCGGCGAATCCATCCATGCCTGTACGACTGTACCGGCGTCATAGTAACCCTTGGCAAGGTTCTCGCCGAACATGATCGCACTGTTGACGGTATACCAGTCAGTGCCGTTCGGACGAGTGTGCGAGAAAGTCGTTGCTGCTTCCTGCGCGCGGACCTGTGCTGCCTGTACCAGCCTGTCGTCCCAGTTAAGCTGGCCGAGGCCTGCCTGTGCACGTCTTTCGTTGACCAGTGCCAGCGTGGCAGTCGCCTGCTGAAGAGCTGCTTCGCTGGACTCTGCCTCGCCCGCAAGTGCGATCGCGCCGTCATCGATCCAGTGGACGTCGCCCTCATCGGACTCTTCACGGGCTACTGCGTAATCATCCAGTTCAGCGGTCTCA
>JAFPHE010000030.1 GCA_017388745.1 Lachnospiraceae bacterium
AAGGTCACATTGACGTTCCGGAAACTGTTGATCGTCCAGGTCGAGGGATCCTTCGGATCATGCCGTGAATCATTGGGGTTATACTTTCCGGTGACGCGTGCCTTTCCCTGACCGCGGCGCTGCGCAAAGGAGAGCGGCGTCGTATCGGACATATCATAGTAATTGGCCAGATAGTCCGCGTTCAGCGTATTGAGCGTCTGGAAGATCTCGCCGGCATAAGAATGGATCGAGTCAGATGTGTCGGCCCCTTCCGGATAATAGTAGGCAAGGTTGAGACGGTAAGAAGCAGGAACATATTCTGTATCATCCTGCTGCAGCTCCTTAAGACTGGAGGCTGGCTTGGAAAAGATACGTTCTTCCTTGCGGGCCAGATAATCCGACGCCGTCGCAGTGAGCTCTTCCGCTTCAATAAGAGTCTCCGGCTCCGCATCCGTGCTCTGTTCTTCAACGGTCTCTGCCACAGGTACCGTTTCATAGTCCGAACGGACTGCGGAGATCACAAAAGCGATGCAGATCAGGGAAACCACACCGGCAAGGATCATATTCTTTTTTTCTTTCAGGAATTCAAGCATATCCCCTATAATATACACCCGATTGTATATATGTACTGCTTACGATTCTATTAAATTGATGACCGCGCCCCTGTCCGGAGCCTGTCCAGCGTTTCTTTGAAATAATCCGGAAGCGGCGCTTCGAAGGTCAGGCGTTCTCCCGTTGTCGGATGTGTAAATCCGAGCACGGCGGCGTGCAGGTACTGGCCGTGGCCTTTCAGCGGATCTTTGCGGATTCCGTAAGCCTCGTCGCCTGCCAGCGGATGACCGATAGAACTCATATGAACGCGGATCTGATGCGTGCGTCCGGTCTCAAGCCGGCACTCGATCAGGGTCAGAGGAAGCCCTGTTGGATTAAAGGTATTGCCGGATCCCGCATTTCCTTTTACGGGAAAACGCTCGAGTACACGGTAATGTGTCACTGCGTTCCGCCCCTCTCCGGGCCTGCAAACAGCCATCAGCTTACGGTCTGTCCTGCTTCGGTCAAGCGGTTTGTCGATCGTTCCGCTGTCTTCCGTAATGTTGTGATAACAGAGCGCGATATACCGTCTTGTGATCGAGTGTTCCTCAAGCTGTGCGGCGATGCTCGTATGTGCGTGATCGTTTTTGCACGCGATAATGAGACCTGTCGTATCCATATCGATCCTGTGAACGATCCCGGGTCTGAGTTCTCCGTTGATCCCGCTTAAGGAATCCCTGCAATGGTACAGCAGCGCGTTTACCAGGGTGCCGGTATAATGACCGTTGGCAGGATGAACGACCATGCCTTTCGGCTTGTTGATGACGATGACGTCACTGTCTTCATAGACGATATCGAGCGGAATGTCCTCGGGTTCGATCCCTGCAGGTTCAGGGTCACGCTCGCTGATACGGATGGTATCGCCTTCATTCAGCGCATAACCGGGTTTTACGGAAGTTCCGTTTACAGTGATCTCTCCGGAACGGATCAGTGTCTGAATATGAGAACGACTCATATCCGGCAGAGTCTCTGTCAGATATGAGTCAAGTCTGATCTTTTGGTTGTCTATGGACTTGTCTGCATGAAAAACTTGTTCCATGGTAGCATTCCTTTGGTGTTTGCACGCAGCCGGGATCGTATTTACTCTTCTTTCCTATCCCCGGCTTTACCTCCCAGAAACGGTATGCCGGCGGCTTCCTCTTCGGTATAGTAGAAGATCAGCAGAAAAATGATAAGGAAGGCCGAGCAGGTCACATAGATATCTGCCACATTAAATACGGGGAAATCAATGGGTTTGAAATAAATGAAATCAACCACATAGCCCTGACGCAGCCTGTCGATCCAGTTTCCGAGCGCGCCTGCGATAATGCCGATGCAGCAGGCGTTGGCGGGAATGAAGCGCCTGCCTTCCGGCATATGCAGATACACATGGATCAGGACAGCCGAAACTACAGGAGGCAAAATAACGAAAATAAGGCGCATGCCGTTCATGATACCGAAGGCTGCACCCGTATTTTCAACATATAAGAGTTCAAGGACATCCCTGATGAGACTGACCGCCGTCTGCCCCTTAAGATGTGCGACCGCAAGCTGTTTGGTCCACTGATCAAGCCCGATCAGTAAAGCTGCGGACGCCGCCAAAAGCAGAGACTTCAGTCCCCGCGCATTAGCCATTAAACGCAAATGCACCGGAGCGTGCTCTGGACTCGGGCTGTGAGCTGCTCATCTTTGCGAAGTCACCGGCGAAATCTCCGGAAAGCTCCACAGTATGCGGTGAAGCGATAAAGATATACTTGGAGATCATCTGAAGGTCTCCGTCGATGCTGTAGACCGCGCCCAGCGTGAAGTCGATAATACGCTGTGCAGTGTCCGTGCTGATACCTTCGAGGTTGATCACTACAGCCTTGCCGGCAAGCAGATCATCACAAATGTCTCTCGAATCATCAAGTGTGGACGGCTTCTTCATGGTTACCTGCATACCGCTGCCTCCGTCGATCGATACGACCTTACGACCAAAAAGGCCGCCGCCTACGCTGCGCTGTTCGCCGTTCGCAGGCTCCTTACGGGAGAAAAGACCGGGTTTCTTAGGTGCGGGTTCTTCTTCCTCGTAGTATTCGCCCTCGTCGTAGTAGTCATCATCCAGGAAGTACTCGTCGTCTTCCTCATGCTGTCTGCTCTTCAGATTGTCTACAAACTTATCGATAAAGCTCATATAAACTCCTTTACTTCTGTCCTGCCGATGCCGGACACTGCCCGACCGCCGCCGAACATAAGCTGAAATTTGATGCACGAAAAGAGACACATCCGTGCCAATCGAATACATTATAAAATAAAAATAGTGTCATGTAAACCCAAAATATACCAGATGTAGTAATTTCAGGCACTAAAGTCCGTACAAAAGAGACTTACGGCAAATAAATACAGCCGATTCGCGGCATTCACATATACAGATGATGTTCGCGGATGAATTTTGCCACAGCCGGTGTGACATAATCAATAAGATCATCGCCTGCAGCGGCTTTCCTGCGTATCATCGTTGAAGAAAGCAGAGTTTCGGGGCAGTCGATCCTTTCAATCACCGGCATTGCTTTGGCATATTTTTTCATCAGGTGTGTCCGTGCTGCTTCATAACGCTTTTCGTCAGCCTTTTCCGCCTTTTCCGTCCGTTCCGCAGCAGCATGAGCCTCTTTTACAAGATGTGATTTCTGCTCATGGGTATGATGTCCTCTGTCAGGAGCCTCATAAGCGGATGTTTCGCGGTTTCTTAAAGCACAAAGAATACCGGCGTTTTTTAAAAGCAGCGCCGGATCATGCCAGCTGTCCAGAGCTTCCAGGGAATCCAGCCCCAGGATGAAGAAGAATTCATCATCCGGACGGCTCTCTTTCAGTTTCCGGAACGTCTCTGCCGTGTAAGTGTGTTCCCGGTCGCTGATCTCAAAATCAGAGCACTTAAAAGCGGGCTCACCGTAAGCATCTATACAGGCTTTTGTCATCGCAAGGCGCAATAAAGCCGGCGTAACATGATTATCAGCCTTGAAATATGGGTCCCCTGCCGGCATGAACCAGACCTCGTCCAGTTTGTATTCTCTCAGTGCTGCCCCGGCGATCGCCAGATGTGCACGGTGGATCGGGTCAAAGGTCCCGCCGAGGACACCAATCCTCATAGCTCGCTGATATCGACGATCTTGCGTCCGTCCTTCCAGATGCGTTCGATATCATAGAAAAGCCTGTTTTCTTTGTCGAAGACATGGATGATGACATCATAATAATCCATCAGGATCCAGTTGCCGGTGCTGCGTCCTTCGATCTGCTTGGGAAGGATGCCTGATCTTCCGAGTACTTCCTCAACGTTATCAGCAAGGGCGCCTGTCTGGCGGATGTTGTCAGCGGAAGCGATGATGAAATAGTCAGCTACGACAGACAGGGAGCTGATGTCAATAATGGTGATATCAGACGCCTTTTTATCTTCCAGTGCCTGATAAGCCAGTTTGACGGTTTCTTTGATGTCATTGATGTCTCTGGGTGCTCTGGTCTCGCTCATAAATGTTCCCTTTCGCGTTTATACCATGCAAAAGCATTCATTGTAGCCGGAACGATCGGTGCGCCCCGGCCTGTTAAATAGTCTATGGTTGACATAAGTATCTGATAAACACATTCATCCAGGTCCCTGAATGCCAGCCGCCGCATCTCCCTGAGGTTAGGCGCCTGGTTCCGGAGCGGTTCTATATAGTCTGCGATATAAATGATCTTTTCAAGAACGCTCATACAGGGGCGCCCTGTCGTGTGGTTGCCTATGGCATTTAAGATGTCTTCATCCATAATACCGAACCGTGTTGCGGCAAGATAACGGCCATAGACCGCATGGATGACTGCAGGGGATTCGATCTCCTCTCTGCTTAAGCTGATACCTGCTTCTTCGCACATACGGATAAGATCGGCATTGGAAAAACACTTTGCACAGTCATGCAGTATCCCGGCAAGTTCCGCTTTCAGCGGATCCTCTCCGTACATAAACGCCATACATGCAGCCGTATAAGCAACGCCGAGCGTATGCTCATAGCGGGAAGGCTTCAGCTCTTTCTTCAGTTCATCACGAATCTTTACGATAAAGTCGATGGTGTAATCCATGGATCCTTGTGTACTCTCCTGCTTCAGTTGAGATCGATCTTTCTTTTACCTGCATCATGCTGATATTTAAAAAGCACGATCATGCTGCCGATGACCTGTACCACGATGGATCCGGTGCGCTCCGCAAGCATTTCCGCGATCTGCTTTTTGTCGTCATCATTGTTCTTCAGGACATGGATCTTTATCAGTTCACGCTTTTCCAGAGCTTCCCTGACTGCTTCGGTCAGCTCCGGCGTGACACTTCCCTTGCCGATCTGGAAGATCGGATCGGTCTTCATGGCGATGCCTTTCAGCATGCTGCGCTGTTTACTGGTGATATTCATATCGTATCTCCGTTTACTCATAGTATTCGAATTCTAAGCCGCCGACACGAACGGTGTCGCCTTCCTGCAGGCCGAGCTTCTTCATCTCATCGATGATGCCCTGCTCTTTCATATAATTCTGGAAGAAATTGAAGCCCTTTTCGGACTCAAGATTGGTATAGCCGAGCATACGGTCGATGCGGGGGCCTTCAGCAACATATACTTTGCCGGATTCCCTGTATACGCTCAAAGGCAGTTCATCATACGCATGCGCTGCAATATCATATTCCTTCGAATAGATCTTTGTTTCGGTGCCGGACTCGTCAAGAAGTCTGAGCACAGCATAAAGAAGTTCCTTAATGCCTTCACCGGTCGCGGCGGAAATAGCATAGACAGGAATACCCTGCGGCTCATAGACCTTGCGGATCCGTTCTGCGGGGTCTTCCGAACCGTCGTCAAACCAGGCATCCATCTTATTTGCGGCAATGATCATCGGACGGGAAGCAAGTTCTTCATCAAATGATCTGAGCTCGGCATTGATCTTCTCGATATCATCGAGCGGATCTCTGCCCTCGGTGCCGGCAGCATCCACAACATGCACAAGGCAGCGGCAGCGCTGTATATGACGGAGAAAATCATGACCGAGACCTGCGCCTTCCGAAGCACCTTCAATAAGGCCGGGGATGTCCGCCATCACAAAGCTCCGGTCATCGAGCTGCACGACGCCGAGATGGGGCTGGATCGTCGTGAAATGATAGTTTGCGATCTGCGGGCGTGCGTTGCTTGACATGCTGATGAGCGTGGATTTTCCTACATTTGGGAAGCCGACGAGTCCCACGTCCGCAATGACCTTAAGCTCAAGAAGCACTTCGAGCTCCTGTCCCTGCTGACCGGGCTGCGCGAAGCGGGGCGCCTGCATGGTGGACGTCGCGAAATGCATGTTGCCGAGACCTCCCCTTCCGCCCTTGAGAAGGACTTCACGAAGGTTATCGCCGGACATGTCCGTTACGACCTGCCCTGTCTTGGCTTCCCTGACGACTGTTCCATAGGGGACCTTGACGATCAGGTCTTTTCCGTTCTTGCCATGGCAGCGTTTCTTTCCGCCTTCTTCACCGTCCTGGGCCGCATACTTGCGCTTCATACGAAAATCATTGAGCGTATTCATGCCCTGATCGACTTCAAAAATGAGATCGCCGCCCTTACCGCCGTCACCGCCGTCCGGGCCGCCTGCGGGCACATAAAGCTCACGACGGAAAGATACGTGACCGTTTCCGCCTTTGCCGCTCTTTATAAAAATTCTTGCTGTATCTGCGAACACTTATCAAGCCCTCTAACTAGAAAAAGGGACTATGTTCCTCACACAGTCCCTGTCATTTAAGCATCTTCGTCCGATTACGCCTGCTCCGGATATACAGAGCACTTAGTGCGGTCGCGGCCAAGTCTCTCGTATCTGACGATACCGTCAACCTTTGCGAACAAAGTGTCATCCTTACCGATGCCTACATTGGTACCCGGATGAATGCGGGTTCCGCGCTGTCTGTAAAGGATATTACCTGCGAGTACGAACTGTCCGTCTGATCTCTTGGCACCAAGACGCTGGGAATTGGAGTCTCTTCCGTTCTTGGTAGATCCCATACCTTTTTTATGAGCCATGAAAACACCTCCTTTGCTGTGTATTCAATAGAAGCCAGTAGTGTTACTTGGAAATGCTGTCGATCTTGACCTCTGTGAAGAGCTGTCTGTGGCCATTCTTCTTGTGATAGCCGGACTTTCTCTTGTACTTGTAAACGATGACCTTGTCAGCCTTGCCGTTTGCAGTAACAGTAGCCTTCACAGCAGCGCCCTCGATAACCGGGCTGCCGATCACTGTTTCCTCACCACCGATCATAAGGACCTGATCGAAAGTGATCTGATCGCCTTCAGCACACTCAAGCTTCTCGACTCTGATGACGTCTCCTTCGGTTACCTTGTACTGCTTTCCGCCTGTTTTGATAATAGCGTACATACTAAGGTACCTCCTTTTCTTAAAACTCGCTACACGGGGTGGCGTCACCAGGACACACTTCTACCCTTAGTAAGCGGCATACTCATGAAGAATAGCAAAAAACCGATGTAATGTCAACAACTATTTTGGATAATATCAGGTACCTGCCGGTTATTCTCCGATCGCCATCGGCATGGGTCCGTCTTTCTTGCTGAGGTACCAGTCATAGGCATACGGAATGAGGTGTTCGTTGACGGTTTTCACATCCTCCCAGTCCATACCCCAGGGCTTGAGGAAGATGTAATAATGGAAACTGCCGTCCGCATCTTCATACTCTCCTTCGATGCAGATCATGTGTTCACATGCGGAAACTTCAGATGCGCCGGGATCAACGATCCAGTCCGCATGACCGATGTGGCAGTCCGCATTCCAGAATGAACCGTCTTCACTTACCATGCAGCCGGCATCAGTCGTGCCGGCGGTGAAGCTGACTTTGCAGACACAGGTAGGATTGTCAGGCGTCATTTCGTTGTCCCACATTATGAAAGCACCGGTGTCGTCAGCATAGACATTGATCGCGGCGAGGCAGTCCCACCAATAGCCTTCCATTTCCTCATACGCTCCGGAACATCCGTCCAGGAGATATCCGCCGAACCAGTCACGGTCCCAGTAATCTCCGTAGACCTGATTTGCCGAAACATATCCGCCGTCTGCCTGGGACTCTTCTTCAGAATCTGTCTCCTCGCCGGCTTCTTCCGAAGTATCGGACTCTTCTTCCTGAGCTGCCGGTGCTGCCGCAGGTACATATGAAGCAGGATCGGTCGGGCAGAAGAAAGTGTAATAAGTGCCATCTTTCTTGTAGTCAACTTTCAGGCCTTCGTCTTCCTGGTCCCAGCTGATGTCGATCTCATCCGTGTCGGCAGATCCATATGTGCCGAGATTGCTCCAGTCAATACCTTTATATTCGTCTCCGGCAACGCTGATATCCATTGTGTGATCTCCGTGGAATGTCATGCTGAGTGCATCGGCAGCCATCACGGAAGGATCAACGGGATCACCGAGGATGTCAGAGGCTTCAACCGACTTCCATTCACGGATAAGCGCTTTTTCGTTTTCAGGCAGATATAATGCGGGATCTGCAGCGGCTGATC
This sequence comes from Lachnospiraceae bacterium, assembly GCA_017388745.1. GTDB lineage: Bacteria > Bacillota > Clostridia > Lachnospirales > Lachnospiraceae > Avilachnospira. Next base: position 8,076 of record JAFPHE010000030.1, read on the forward strand.
CTTCTTTTGCAAAAGTAATATCCGCTCCCTGGCCGAGCATATCCGCAATCTTAAAGGCATCGGTCCCGATCAGTTCTCCGGTGACATCTGTCTTTTCGATCGTCAGGGTAATGGTCGTATCATCATTCTTCCATTTCAAACTGCTGGTCGTACCGTCATCGAGAGTCATCTGGCCTTTTCCGCCGGACTGGAGATCGATTCCGAATCCGCCCGCTTCCTCATCGACCATGGTAATGCCAAGGGCTTCGGCAGCGACCGAGTTATACTTTCCGACCAGGGCATCGTCTGCGCGTTCCGTGTTTCCGCCGCCGCAGCCGGCAAGAATGACAGCCGTAAGCATGACAACTGACATGATCAGGGTCATCAATAGATTCTTTCTTTTCATAATATCCTCCTGCATCATTTCACAACAAAGTTCAGGATGCGTCCGGGAACGTAGACTTCCTTAACGAGCGTCTTGCCTTCAAGGAAGCGCGCGACATTCTCGTCTGCCTTGGCGGTAGCGAGCGCTTCATCCTTGGAACAGTCTGCCGGAAGCTTGACGGTGCTTCGGATCTTGCCGTTGACCTGTACGCCGATCTCGATCACGGCGTCGACGGTCTTCGCTTCATCATATTCCGGCCATGCGGAAAGTGTGAGGAAATCAGTACCGTTGGGGTTCTCACCGAGTGCTTCCCACATCTCTTCTGTCAGATGCGGCGCAAACGGGCTTAACAGCTTAATGAAAGTGATCAGGTCAAAACGGCTAATGCTGCCCTTCTTGCCGAAATCATTGATCAGGGTCATCAGTGCAGCAATCGCAGTGTTGAATTTGAGGTTCTCTATATCTTCAGATACTTTCTTAATGGTCTTATGGACTTTGGTCTCGAGTTCCGGATCCTCAGGACCGTCATTTACGATGTCCATCAGTGCGGCTGTCCTGTCAAGGAAACGCTTGCAGCCCTTTAAGGACTCGTCGCTCCACGGAGCGGCCGATCCATAGTCGCCCATGAACATGACATAGGTGCGGAGCGTATCCGCGCCATAGCCGTCAACGATGTCGACCGGATCGATGACGTTGCCTCGGGACTTGGACATCTTCTCTCCGTCCGAGCCAAGGATCAGTCCCTGATAGGAACGTTTTGCATACGGTTCAGGTGTGTTGACCTCGCCGATATCATAAAGGAAATGATGCCAGAAACGGGAATACAGCAGGTGGCGCGTAACATGCTCCATGCCTCCGTTATAATGGTCTACGGGCATCCAGTACTCAAGCTTTGCCCTGTCGGCAAATGCTTTGTCATTATGTGCGTCGCAGAAACGCAGGAAATACCAGGAGGAACCGGCCCACTGCGGCATGGTGTCGGTCTCGCGTTTTGCGGGGCCTCCGCATTTCGGACAGGTACAGTTCACGAAGCTGTCGATGTGTGCAAGCGGTGACTGTCCGTCGGTACCGGGTTCAAAGTTTTTGACATCCGGAAGCTCAAGAGGAAGCTGATCATACGGAATGCCCACTGTTCCGCAGACCGGGCAGTGTACAAGCGGGATCGGCTCGCCCCAGTAACGCTGACGGTTGAAAGCCCAGTCCTTCATCTTGTACTGTACGCCTTTATGACCGATGCCGCGCTCTTCAAGGAACTTCAGCATAGCCTCGATCGAGTCTTTCTTGTTATCATAGGCGTTGAGGAAATCGGAATTGATCATGCGGCCGTCGCCTGTGTAGGCTTCTTTGGAAATATCGCCGCCTTCAATAACCTGGATGATATCCACGCCAAATGATTTCGCGAAATCATAGTCACGCTGGTCATGTGCAGGAACCGCCATGATCGCACCGGTACCGTAGCCCATCATGACATAGTCCGCAATAAAGAGCGGTATCTCTTTGCCGTTGACAGGGTTGACGGCATGCAGACCGTCGATGCGAACGCCGGTCTTGTCCTTGACGAGCTGTGTACGTTCAAACTCGGTCTTCTTCGCACACTCTGAGCGATAGTCTTCGACAGCCTCCCAGTTTGTGATCTTGTCCTTATACTTGTCAAGAAGCGGATGCTCCGGTGCCACGACCATAAAGGTCACGCCGTACAGGGTGTCCGGACGGGTCGTATAGATCTCAAGCTTATCGTCGGTGGCTGCGCCGTCCGCATGAACTGCAAACGTGACGAATGCACCGGTGGAACGTCCGATCCAGGAGACTTCCTGCTGCTTTACGCTCTCCGGGTAATCGACGGTATCAAGCCCGTAGAGGAGCTTGTCTGCATACTGGGTGATACGCAGGTACCAGACATCCTTCGGAAGCTGGATAACGTCGCTGTGGCAGATATCGCACTTGCCGCCCTGCGAGTCCTCATTGGAAAGGACTACTTTGCAGTGCGGACAATAGTTGACGAGCGTCTTGGCACGGAAAACCAGACCGTGGTCAAAGAGCTTCAGAAAGATCCACTGGGTCCATTTATAATAGTCTTTACGGGAAGTCGCAAACTCCCTGTCCCAGTCAAAAGAGAAACCTACGCTCTTGAGCTGGTCGGAAAAGTGAGCGATATTCTTCTCGGTAATATCATGCGGATGTGTGTTGGTCTTGATGGCATAGTTTTCTGCCGGAAGGCCGAAGGAATCGAATCCGATCGGGAACAGGACATTATAACCCTGCATACGGCGCTTTCTCGCGAGCACTTCTATGCTGGAATATGCCTTGATGTGGCCGACATGCATACCGGCGCCCGACGGATACGGAAACTCCACCAGGCCGTACCATTTTTTCTTGTCTGCAAAATCCACGGCCCGGAACGCTTTCGCGTCATCCCAGCGCTTCTGCCACTTGGGCTCGATCTTTGCAAAATTGTATTTCATTACTTCTTATCCTCCTGATCCCTTGATTCCAGATCCGCCGCGAGTCCCGTGAGATAATGGCACAGAAACTCACCTTTACGGCCGATCTCTATTATATCTTCTAATTCTTCAAAGCGAAAGGATTTTCTTCCGCCGTTTTCCATTCTTTTCCAGAACCGGTCCATCTCCTCGAAGGTCATATAGTACATCCGGTTTCTGGTTGTGTAAAAAAGGATAAAAAATGCGACCCCGCCCTGCTTTTCAAAGTCCCGCATAAAGCTGATCTGGTGCGAGTGTACGTTCTGCAGGGGAAATGTATCCGTTGCACATTCCTTGGCGTCGAAGCAGACCGGCACATCCTGAATAACACCGATGTAGTCGACCGTGGACTTCTGATCAAAATATGCAAGTGTGATCTGCCGCGACTTATTCATCTCCACCGGAGTGATCGGCGTAGGTATCTTCTGGATCAGAGCGAGTCCGGCGCTGCGGTATGCTTCATTGGTTCTGTTGATCATATCCTCCAGCGTGGAGCCGCGGAGTCCATGGCCGCCCCAGGTAGACATAACTTTTTTCCTCCAAGACGTTCATTCGCTTCAGAATGCGTTCTTTAATATGCGGATCCTGTTTCCGACGATCTCTACGATATCATAACGGTATCCACGGACCGGGAACACAAGATCCTCCGGCGGATGCTGCATAAGATAGTGTCTTGAAACAAGGCGTATCTTCGAGCATTTGGCAGGAGTAACTGCTTCTGACGGATAACCGAAACGCAGGCCTGAACGGTATTTTACTTCTTCAAAACAGAGGGCCCGCTCCGCGGGATCGTACGCGATCAGGTCGATCTCCCCTTCGCGAGAACGATAATTGCGTTCGAGGATCTCCATACCCTGCAGTTCCAGAAAGCGGGCGGCAACCGTTTCATAATGTGTTCCGGTCGAGCGTTTGTTCATAAGTTCTTCAGGAACGATCTTCTATGGATCGGAAGGATGCCCAGGCTGCGGATCGCATCTATGTGCTGCTTTGTGCCGTAACCCTTATGCTGTGCGAAACCATACTGCGGGTATTCGCGGTCATAAGCGATCATCATCCGGTCACGCGTGACCTTGGCCAGAATGGATGCGGCAGATATCGACGGACATTTGGCATCTCCGCCGATGACTGCGCGCTGCCTGAGTTCAAGTCCGGGGATCATCCTGTTTCCGTCTACGAGAATAAGGGTGTCGGAAGCTGACGGAATGTCGTCAAGAACATCCATGCTCAGTTCTTCTCCCTGAGCTTTCAGCCGGTCGATGTGCTTGCTGTGGTAGTATTCGGTACAGTTTGCAAATGCCTGTCTCATGGCTTCAAAAGTCGCCTGCAGGATGTTGATCTCGTCGATCCTCTCCGGGCCTGTGATCCCGACACCCCACGCGATCGCCGTCCGGGTGATCTCTTCATACAGTTCCTCACGGCGTGATTCGCTGAGCTTCTTTGAGTCGTTCAGCCAGAGTATCCCGGCATCAGGCGGTAGGATGCAGCAGCCGGCAACGACCGGGCCGCATAAAGGCCCGCGCCCCGCCTCGTCGATGCCGAATACGAAGCGCGTCCCGTCGGCAAGCAGGTGTTCAGCATCCCACATGCTCTTAAGACGTGCCAGCTCTTTGTCGAGTTTAGCCTGCTTCTTCTGTTCTTTCGTCACCGCATTGGCGGCTCTTAAGCCCTGCGGCCCGGCGGGTGATTCATTCATGGGATCCGTCCTTTTATCTTTCGTAATCGTTGTGTAAGTGCTTACGGCCATTATGGCCTTTCCAGGCTGATCCGTCCTATGCGGCCGCTGCGGAAATCATCGATGACGATCCTGGATGCTCTTGCATAGTCAGGGAGACTGCCTTTTTTGATCGCGCCCCGTTTTTCCGCGATCAGATCCAGCATTGCTAGCGGACCGTATTTCACACCGAGGACCGATCCCTGTGAATTTTCAAGCTCTTCCGTTTTTTTGAGATACTCTTCTTTTGGGATCTGATAGCGTTCAAACAGCAGGTCGGGATAATACTTCAGCAGAAGGTCGAGGAGCTGTACGGAAAGGTCTTCAAGATTAACGACGTCATCGTTGATCGCGCCGATCTCTGCAAGAGATTCCGCCGTCTTCTCGTCATCGAACCGGGGCCACAGGACACCCGGGGTATCAAGAAGCAGCAATTCGTTGTTGATATTGATCCACTGATTGCCTTTCGTTACGCCCGGACGGTTGCCCGTTTTGGCGGAAGCCTTGCCGAGCATTGAATTGATGAAAGTCGATTTGCCGACATTGGGAATGCCGCAGATCATTGCCTTGACCGGACGGGGTCCGCTTATACCGCGTTTAAGATCACGTTCGCGCTTTTCTTTTGCCAGCGATTCGGTCGCCTTTCTGATCTGATCGATGCTGTCCCGCTTGCGTGAATCCAGCGCGATACAGGCTGCGCCTTCATCCCGGAAACGGCTGATCCAGGCTGAGGTAACATCTCCGTCGGCAAGGTCGGATTTGTTCAGAAGGATCAGTCGCTGTTTTCCTTTGCTGAGACGCCGGATGTCAGGGTTCTGCGTTGCGGAAGGAGCACGCGCATCAAGAAGCTCGATGACCAGGTCAACGAGCTTAAGGTCTGCTTCTATTTTTCGTTTTGCCCGGGTCATGTGCCCGGGATACCATTGAATATTCATATGTATTTGATCGTTTCTGCCGGCTTGGCAAGGCCGTATTTCGGATCGTGCCGCAGCGTTTTCAGTTCAGAAGCCCCGCTTCCGCTACAGGCCGGATCTTCATCCAGAGTTTTCCTTTGATCGACTTGCGCTTCACGTTGCCGATATTGGCAAAACGGCTGTCTTCAGAGGAATCTGCGTTGTCTCCCAGTACAAAATACTCATCTTTTCCCAGTTCGACAACATTTTCGGCAATGCCGGCAAGGGAAATGCTGCCGATGCGTTCATCGTCCAGCTTTTCCCCGTTGATATAGACAAGGCCGTTGGCGATCTGTACGTTTTCACCGGGCAGGCCTATGACCCTTTTTACGTTCAGTTTCTCGGAATCCGCGCGTTCAAACAATACGATATCAAAACGGCCGGGACGTCCGAGGTCATATTTGAGACGGTCAACAAGACAGACGTCCTCGGCATTGAGGAGCGGCGACATGCTCTGACCGTTGATGATCGTCTGACCCATAAAAGCATAGACCAAAAACCATGCCAGTGAGATCAGCACGACCACATACACAATACCGCGGATAACGCTCCGTAAAACAGAGTTATCCTCGTATGTGAAAAGATCCATGCTCATGTAAATGTTTCCTGTATAAGTGATGAATTATCCGACATCCATGCACGAACCGCCGATAAACTCGCAGATGATGGAGTCCGGCGGGATCTGGTCCGTCGCTACCGGCAGCACGAAGTCAAGGAATTTCAGCAGTTCCCTTGCCTTTTCATATTCTTCGGATCCTCTCGGTATTCCGAATAATATGCGTTCGACATGCGGCTTGATGACTGCGAGTTCGTAGATCAGCGCGGTATTGATGGTGGCATCAGCTTCGCCCTGGTACGGGAAGATGTTCTTCTCTTCACCCCGGCGCACATCCGGCCAGCGGCTGATCGTTGCAGCGGCGCTGTAGCCCCTCGTGCGGAAATCACGGACGATCCTGCGGAGCAGACGCACGTCGCTGGTCGGAACGCGGTTATGCTCGTCGATGTTGAGCGGGCTCAGGGCGGATACGTAGATCTTGTACTTCTGATCCGCAGGGATCGACGCCGAGAAACGTTCATTCATACAATGGATGCCCTCTACGATCAGGATCTCACGCGGTCCCAGGTGCAGCTTGTCGCCTCTGTAAACACGCTTGCCGGTTACAAAATCATATCGCGGCATTTCGACGGTCTCACCGTCGAGGAGTGCAGCCATATGCTCATTGAAGAGTTCAAGGTCAAGAGCGTCGATCGACTCAAAGTCGGGTTTTCCGTCCTCCGTAATCGGACGCAAGTCGTGATCCAGATAATAGTTATCTGCAGAGATCAGACGCGGTTTGGTGCCGTTGATCCGCAGCGCATATGCAAGACGGTTGGCAGTGCTGGTCTTGCCGGAACTGGACGGGCCTGCGACAAAAACAAACTTTCTGCCGGTGCCGACTATCTCATGTGCGGTCTGGTGGAGCTTGTGCTCAAACATAGACTCGCAGGTGAGGATCAGCTCCGTAGTGTCGCCTTCGCAGATCAGTTCGTTCATATCCGCAATGTTCTCGCACTGCAGCAGGTGTGAAAGTTTGTAAGCATTGGACTGGGATTCAAAGAGGTTTTCAACCGGATCAAACTGCTGGATATGCTCCGGATCCTCTTCGGTCGGAAGCATCAGGAACAGACCGTTCCGGTACGGCATCAGGTCAAAGGCGGTAATGGCGCCGGAGTTCTTGAGCACGGAGCCGTAGAAATAAGTTTCGTAACCCTCAAAGCAGGAAAGCGTCACCTTGGAGGTCCTGCGGAAATGAAGGAGCTTCGCTATGTCCGTCATGCCGCGCTCATTGAAACTGTCGATCGCTTCATCGACACGCATGACTTTCTTTGTGATCGGCAGGTCCTGCTCGATATAGTCATGCATACGGGTCCATATATCCGCTATGATCCGGTTGTCGAGCTTCTTGCCGTTTTTCAGATTGGGGAAGATGAAATAGTTATCTCCCATGGAGAACTCGACAACGATCTTATCAATGTTTTCCGGTCCCAGTACGTCGTCAAAGGCCTTCAAAAGGATCAGCACAGCGGTTCTGGCATAGTTTTTGCGTTCAGATTCGACTTTAAACATATTGTCTTTCATCCGTTACCTCCTCATAAAGCTTCAGCTCCGGAAACCGGGTCTCCAGAAAAATTCTCATATGTTCCGTAAAAATATGCTCTACACCGAAATGGCCGGCGTCGATCAGCGTGATCCCTTCGTCCGCATAATCCATACCGTCATGATGTCCGGTATCTCCCGTAATGAAAGCATCTGCACCGGCAGCAATCACGGCAGGCATCATGTGGCGCCCTGATCCGGGACAGACAGCCACCCTTTTGATGGGCTTTCCGCCATCATAGTAAAAAACAGAACGAAGGCCGAAGCATTGTTTGGAAAACGCTGCCAGTTCCGAAGCGGACATCGTTTTCTGAAGATCAGATACGAACCCGATCCCTACAGGTGCACCGTCCTGTTCGCCGGTGTGCTCAAGCGGAATGCAGTCTTTGAGCCCCATTTTTTCTGCTGCGGCATAAGCCATGCCGCCTTTTGCGATGTCGAAGTTGGTATGCATGGCGTAGCATGCTATCCCGTGCTCTATCATGGCAAGCAGCTTCCTGCCGGTAAAGGTATCATCCGAGACGGAGCGGATCCCGTCAAAGATGACGGGGTGGTGCGTCAGTATCATATCCGCGTCTATCCTGACGGCGTATTCCACCACTCTGCTGCTCGCATCAAGCGCTATGACGACGCTTTCGACCTCTTTGTCTCTCCTTCCGCAGAGAAGTCCGGGATTATCCCAGCTTTCCGCAAGCGACCGGGGATAAGCGTTCTCGATTGCATTTATGATTTCCGATGCTTTTACAGGCATACGGATCACATCCTTTCCATAGCTTCTTCAACAAGGGAGATCTGCTCTTTCAGCTTTCTCACGGATTCTGCAGCACCGAAAGCACAGCCCCTCATGGCATTTCTTACAGCATCCTCAAGCACTTCGTGCTGATGCAGAAGGTATGCCCTGTAGGTCTCGGCAGTATCGGTGTCTGTATATCTTCCATAGAGGTACTCGCTTTTCGAATATGGTTCCTCAGGTCCGTCTTCCGGTCCCGGGACTGCAACATCCAGCAGGGTATAATACTTTCCTTCATCCAGGACAGTCAGTTCCCGGACGATCCGGTACTTCATATCATCGAGCACATAGTGCCGGACCAACTCCTGATCCGACTGGGGACCGAGGATGATCTGTTTAAGCGCCGGTGCTTTGGTGAGAATACGTTTCATAAGAATACCGCCGAGCCCTGTGATCACTGCACAGTCAGGGTGAAGATCTGCGGGGATCCCCTCGAAACCGTCACTTAATACCGTTCTGATGCAGTCTTCAAGGCCGGCATTCCGGATATTTTCGGAGGCGGCAGCAAGAGGCCCGTCTTTTATATCACAGGCAAGCGCTGCTTTTGCCGAACCGCCCCTTACCGCTTCGATGCAGACATAGCCGTGATCACAGCCGATATCAGCGAGCAGCTGGCAGGGACGGATCATGTTTATGATCGTCTGTATCCTGTCTGAGTATTTCATGAGATCGTTATCCTGAAACTTCCGAGTTTGTTTTTCTCCTGCAGAAGCTGTCCGAGTTCCGAGGCATCTCTGCAGTTTGTTATCTTTGTATCTATGTTGGCTTTCAGCACATGACGGACGGCCTCCGTCAGACCCTTTTCAAGGTCTGTCCGGCTCATCTCATCGAGCGGTGTGCCTGTGTCAAGTTCTGCAAAAACTGCTGCTGCGGCTTTTCGTTTTTCATCGTCCTCCCCGCAGCGGTCCAGGAAAGAAGCCGCGTCGAAATGATTGGGATGCTCGCGCACATCTGACGCGATCTCGCGGTATATCTCCGTCTGCAGGTCTTCAGGACGGATATGCTGAAAAATATAACGGCCCAGATCAGGTCTTTCACAGATCCATGACACGATAAGCTTCTCATTCTGCTGTACGGATATCGGCACTTCCTTTGGCCGTGCGGTATCGGATACCCCCGTGCCTGCAGGACGCATAGCCGGATAAGCACCCTGGGAGCTGCGTCCCTGTCCTTCTGTCATGCGGGGCCTTCCGTTCATATCATCATAACGGATACCGGCTCCTCTTTCTTCGATACGTCGGTCGACGAGCGCTCTCAGTTCGTCCTTCGGTATCATGAACTCATGACTTACGGAATCGATGTAATTGCCGCGTTCCAACGGCTCGCGGAACATGCAGAGGCGGTCGGCAACGCCGTTATAGAATGCTGTCTTTTCCGCAGGGTCCGAAAGATCATACTGCTTCTTAAGGACTTCGATCATGAAGATGAAGGCGTTTTTTGCTTTACGGATGCAGGTTTCATAAGCATCAGGGCCTTCGGCGCGGATGAATTCATCAGGATCCTTGTAAGGACTCATATCGAGTACCTTTGTCTGTATGCCGGCATCATAAAGGATCGGATAGGCACGGAGCTTCGCGTTGATACCTGCATCATCGCTGTCCTGCGTCAGGATCACGACATCCGTATAGCGCTTCTGAAGTCTCGCATGCTTCTCATTGAACGCGGTGCCGAGGCTGGCGACAGCGTTGGTAAAACCGGCCTGATGCAGGGCTATGACATCCATGTAGCCTTCACAGAGCAGCATGTATTTGCGGCGGCTCCTGCGGGCAAAATTGAGTCCGTACAGATGCGCGGATTTGTCAAAGATCAGCGTCTCGGGGGAGTTAAGATACTTGGGGACACCGTCTCCCATGACGCGCCCGCCGAATCCTATGACACGGCTGTTCGTATCCATGATCGGAAACATGACCCGGTTCCAGAACTTATCATGGATCTTCGTCTCCTGGATGGTCACCAGCCCTGAAGCGCTGATGACTTCGTCACTCCAGCCTTTTTCTTTGAGATATCTGTAGAGGGCATCCGCTGACTTGGGAGCAAAGCCCAGTCCGAAATGTGTGATCGTAGCATCGCTTAAGCGGCGCTGGCTGCTGAAATAACGGTAACCTGCCGCACCTTCGGGTGTCTGCAGCTGACGGTAATAATACATCGCGGCATCTTTGTGGATATCCAGGAGCTGACGTTTCAGTTCCTTTGCCCCGCGGTCTTCGCTTCCGCCCTTCGGTTCCGGCAGATCGATATGTGCGCGGTCCGCAAGTGCTTTCAGGCTTTCCTGGAAGGAATAGTTCTCATATTCCATGAGAAAACTGATAACGTTGCCACCGGCGCCGCAGCCGAAACAGTAGTAGATCTGTTTTCGCGGACTTACGGAAAAGGACGCGGTCTTTTCTCCGTGAAACGGACAGAGGCCGAAATAATTAGCCCCCTTTTTCGTAAGGCGGACATACTGTCCTACGACATCGACGATATCGTTGGCCTCCCTGACCTGTTCAATTGTGGATTCATCATAACGCATGAAGGAACTTTATCATAATTGATGTATCAAAAAACGTACAGTTTGCTGAAACAGCGGGAATATGTCAGAATTTCCAACCGATCGGAACAAAAAGCTCCTCAAATTTCTCAATGGCATAGTTGTCCGTCATGCCGGAAATATAATCGCAGACGACCCGCTCCCTGGACTCGCCTCGTTCCATCAGCCGGATATACTCCGGGGTCAGCCGGTCAGGATGGTCCATGTAGTAGTGAAAAAGCAGTTCCAGCATCTGCTGGGCTTTGCCCTCTTCTTCCTTTGCTTTGCCGCCGATATAAACATTGCTGAACATCCATCGGCGGAGACTCTGCATTGCAGACTCATAATCCGGACTCATAACGATATGGTCTTTGTCAATGCTGGAACTGACCACGTCGTTTATGAGAGCGCCGAGACGGGCGTGGACATCATGTCCGAGTATGTCGGTATATTCCCCGGGAATATCGTCTTCCGTCAGAAGACCGGCACGTATGGCGTCATCGACGTCATGGTTCAGGTAGGCGATCTTATCGGAAAGCCGGACGATCTGGCCTTCAAGCGTACATGGGTGTCCGGAAGTACGATGATTACGCATGCCGTCACGGACTTCATATGTCAGATTCAGGCCTTCACCGTCTTTTTCAAGGACTTCTACGACCCGGACGGACTGTTCACTGTGGACAAAGCCTTCAGAACACAGCCTGTTCAGTACGGCTTCACCGCTGTGACCGAAAGGTGTATGCCCAAGATCATGCCCGAGCGCGATCGCCTCCGTCAGGTCTTCGTTGAGCCTGAGCGCTCTGGCGATGGTCCTGGCGATCTGCGAGACTTCCAGAGTATGCGTCAGTCTGGTACGGTAATGATCGCCTTCAGGGGCGAGGAAGACCTGTGTTTTATGTTTCATCCTGCGGAATGATTTGCAGTGGATGATCCTGTCCCGGTCGCGCTGGTAGACCGGACGGGTCTCGTCTTCCGCTTCCTCGCGATCGCGTCCTCTGGAATTGACGGACAGAGAAGCAAAGGGACTCAGCATCAGCTGTTCCCTTTCTTCCAGCATGATCCGGATGCTTCCGGATTTGATCAGGTTTTTCTCTTGATCGGTCTGCATATTTATGTCTGTCAATGTCTGCCGTTCATCCTGATGGCTTTTCAGGAGACGGCTGACGGTGATCTCCTTATTTCAGGAAGCCGTCTATAATGGCAGCTTCCGCTTCTTCTGCGGTGAGTCCGAGGGTCTCGAGCTTCATCAGCTGCTCGCCTGCGATCTTTCCGATCGCTGCTTCGTGGATCAGCGCAGCATCAGGCTGGTCGGCATCGAGTGCAGGAACTGCAAGGACCTTCGCATCCCCTGCGATGATCGCGTCACATTCGGTATGTCCGCTGCACGGAGCAGCTCCTACGATGTTGGACACGAATTTGATGCGGGATCTGTCAGTCGCAACGGAACGGCTGATGATATTCGCGGAACTGCCTTCTCCGACAAGCTTTGCCGTAAGGTCGGACTCGGCAAACTGGGTGCCGTTTGTGAGCAGACGTTCCTTGATGACGATCGATGCACCGGCTTTGACTTCCGCGCTGGTGATGCGGCGGGTGGAGTCGATGCCGCGGATCTGGGTCGTTTCCATCTCGACATGGGCGCCTTCTTCCAGGAAGAGCTCTGTGGTCGGGTTCATGATATTGCCGCCGCTTGTGCCGTGTTCTGTCTCACCGTAGTGACGTTCAAGGTATTTAACCTTGCTGTTTTTACCAACGAAAAAACGGTGTACGCCGTGATGCTCGGAGTCCTGGTTGCCGCAGTTATGAATACCGCAGCCGGCAACGATGACGACGTCACAGTTCTCTCCGATATTGAATTCATTCGTAACGGTCTCTTTATGTCCCGATGCCGCGATGACGACCGGAATGCAGCAGGTCTCATTGACCGTGCCGTCCTTGATATCGATATTGATACCGGAACCGTCCTCGCGGGATGTGATCTGGATGTTGGCGGTTGAATTGCGGCTCTGGGCTTTTCCGTTGTAACGGATGTTGTATGCGCCGGTAGGTGTGGTATGGATATCCGCGACTTCGGCAAGGATACGCTGTTCTATGTCTTTGTCATCGAGATAAAGCATTATTCCAGTCCTCCTTTCACAAAGTCTGCCATGCTGCCGGTATCCGGACCGCAGTTTTCGTCTGTTTCATCCGGGCTGCCCTGACGGCAGGAAGGATAAGCGGATTCTGTACCGAGCAGGCCGGGAAGGATCTCGTCCCTGGCACCTGCAGCTTTGACACAGCCCTTTTCGATCACAACGATCGTATCTGCGATCTCGAGGATGCGCTCCTGATGGCTGATGATTACGATGCTGCCGTTTGTCTCCCGTTTGATCTTTTCAAACGCCTTGATGAGGTTCGAAAAGCTCCAGAGGTCAATGCCCGCTTCCGGCTCGTCAAATATGGAAAGCCGCGACTTGCGTGCAAGCACGCTTGCGATCTCGATACGCTTCAGCTCGCCTCCCGAAAGGGAAGCGTCAACTTCGCGGTTTATATAGTCTTTGGCACAAAGGCCGACTTCGGACAGATACTGACAGGCGCTTCCCACAGAGAGCTGTTTGTCTCCGGAAGCCAGTTTCAGGAGATCAAAGACTTCGATGCCCTTGAAACGTACCGGCTGCTGGAAAGCGAAACTGATACCTAGTTTTGCCCTGTCCGTGATAGACATGGACGTGATATCCTGATCCTCAAAAAGGATCCGGCCGCCTGTCGGCTGGTATACACCTGCGATGCACTTTGCAAGTGAGGATTTGCCGCCGCCGTTGGGGCCTGTAATGACGACGAACTGGCCGTCCGGCACTTCCATGCTGATATCATGGATTATGCCGACCTCGCCCTGTTCCTCGACTACATCGTACTTAAGATTCCTGACACTTAACATATTAACCTTACCTTACCTGTGTATTTGTCCTGTATGCTGCACATACTAAGACATATATGTTATACCACAAAACCGGGTCAATTTACATACTAATTAACTTGACAAGGGCTCCCGGACCCGACAGATGGTTGAATTAACACGAAAAATTTCTTTTTCACTTATGATTCTGTCCTGAAAACAAAAAAGGAGGCTGTTAAAGCCTCCTCTTATCCGGATCGCCTGCCGGTTGTTACAGAGTGAATTCGATCTCGTTGTAGATACTCCGGATCGCGTTTTCGTAATCCTCTTCGTCCACGCAGATGATAATATTGATCTCGCTGGAACCCTGGTCGATCATACGGATGTTGATGCGTGCATCTGAAAGCGCTTTCATGATCCTTGCGGCTGTACCCTTGGAATACGCCATGCCCTGACCGACGACTGCGATCATCGCAAGATGATCCTCGACAAAGAGCAGTTCCGGTCCGATCTCGTCACGGATCTCATCCATGATCAGATTCCGGCAGGGATCAAATAGAGCTGTTCTTACCACGACAGACATTGTATCGATGCCGGTGGGCAGATGTTCGAACGGAATATTATGCCGTGCGAAAATGCCAAGAAGTCTCATGCCGTAACCGACCTGATCGTTCATTGAAGAATCTTCGACAAGGATCGATGTAAAGCCTTTCATGCCGGCAATACCGGTGACTTTGTGTTTGCGCGGCACTCTCGGAAGTTCGGATGCAATCAGCGTACCCGGATCCTCGGGACTGTTGGTGTTGCGGATATTCATCATAATGCCGGCTTTTCGCACAGGGAATACCGCCGCTTCATGCATAACGGAAGCACCCATGTAGGAAAGCTCACGGAGCTCTCTGTAGGTGATCGCTTCAATGATACGCGGCTGATCGACGATCCTGGGATCGGCGCTCATCATTCCGCTGACGTCGGTCCAGTTCTCATAAAGATCCGCGTGAACGGCACGAGCGACGAGAGAGCCCGTTACATCTGATCCGCCTCTTGAGAAGGTCTGGATCGTGCCGTCCGCCCTTGCACCGTAAAAGCCGGGAATGACCGTATAGGGGCGGTCCCGGAGCGCACGGCTCAGGTTGTCGTTCGTTGTCTCTGCATCGAGGTGCCCGTCATCATTAAAGAGAACACATTCCGCAGGATCCAGGAAATCAAAACCGAGATAAGCGGCAAGAATGCGTGAATTGAGATACTCTCCGCGACTCGCCATATAGTCTTTTTCAGGTCCTTCGTAAAGATGGGCCGCGATGACCGCAAGTTCCGTGTCTAGATCGAAGTTGATCCCGCAGTCACGGATGATCTCGTCGAAACGTTCTTTGATCTGATCGAGGACAGGCATGAAATCCTCTCCCGCTACTGCCGCGTTGTAGCACGCGTACAGGAGGTCTGTCACTTTGATGTCATCGCTGCTGCGCTTTCCCGGCGCGGATGCGACAACATATCTTCTGGCGGGTTTTGCCTTGACGATCGCGGCTACCTTTTTAAACTGCTCCGCGTCCGCAAGAGAACTGCCGCCGAATTTCGCTACATAAGTCTGCATAGATATGGCCTTATTCCAATCATGAAAATTAATATACCGTTAACAATAAAACGAATAACATTTTATACCCGTTTGGCCGGATTGGCAAGCATTTCTTTCACACAAGGTGTTGAAACCGAACACGGAAAGCCTTGATCGATACGGTCGTCACCGTTCGGCTGCGATGCATGAATCATGCATTTCTGTGATCAGGCCTCCGTCAGATATCCATACAATACAGCTGCGTGCATTGCAGCGCCATAAACGGGAGTCATCGGCGGCGGCAGAAACCGGCTGTTATGAAGCGGTACGCCGCATCCTGTTCCCAGATGATAGAAGCATCCTTCCGCAGCATCGATGTAATATCCGAAGTCCTCCGTCGTCATTGTGGGTTCTTCGAGCAGCACAACGCGGTCCCTGCCGAACACTTCTTCCGCTTTTTTTTCTGCAAATGCAGTCGGTTTGTCGGAATTGACAACGCCGGGGTAACTCTCTTTCATATTGATCTCAGCGTCGATCTGCCTCTTATTCGCAATCTCCGAGACCACATCGCGGAAACGCTCCTTCATCTTTTTGCGCGTATCGGCTCCGAGTGTACGGATAATACCGGAAAGCGAAGCTTCACCTGCAATGATATTGCGGGCGGTTCCTGCATGAAGGGTGCCTACAGAAAGGACTGCACGTTCCGGAAGGAATTCTGATGGAATTTTCTCAAGACGGAGAAGCATATCTGCAGCTGCGGAAAGCGCATCGATCCCTTTTTCGGGTTCTGCGCCGTGACAGCTTTTCCCCTTGATCCCGATCTCAAAGATGTCTGCAGCGGCATAAAACTTGCCATACCTTATGCCGACGGTTCCCTCGGGAAGATCAGGATCAACATGCGCACCGAAGATCACATCCACATCTTTCATTACCCCGGCTTTTACAAGCCTTTGGGCTCCGCCACTGCCTTCTTCATCCGGCTGAAAAATAAACCTGATCTCACCTGCAAAGCAGTCTTTGTATTTTGAGAGGATCCTTGCAGCGCCCAGCACTGCAGCTGTATGAACGTCGTGCCCGCAGGCATGCATAACGCCATCGTTGCAGGAAGTCCATGTCCAATCCGTGTCTTCCGTGATCGGAAGCGCGTCCATGTCGGCGCGGAGCGCCGCTGTGCGGGCAGTTTTCGAGGGATCCGC
This sequence comes from Lachnospiraceae bacterium, assembly GCA_017388745.1. Lineage (GTDB taxonomy): Bacteria > Bacillota > Clostridia > Lachnospirales > Lachnospiraceae > Avilachnospira. The sequence goes on from JAFPHE010000030.1 coordinate 24,643, forward strand.
AGTGCCTCTCAGGTATCCTACAACAGCCGTGTCAAGGAGCCTTCTTGTCGGGATCCCATATTCATGCAGTTTCTCTTCGATCAGGGCAGCAGTCCGGAATTCACGGTTGCCCATCTCAGGATGCCGGTGGATCTCCTCGCGGATATCCATGATCTCATCTGCGTATAGTGACGCTTCTTCAGTCCAGTCAATGTTCATAATATATTGCCTTACGGAGCATTACCAGTAAAATAGTTTATTTGAGGATACAGCTTTCGGATGCGGCTGCGAACTCCGGATCCACATCGAGTGTTCCAAAGTAATCTGCGGGCGTCTGTGCACGACGGATGCAGGTCACGCTGTGATCCCTGTGCATCAGGAGTTCCGCACTCCTTAACTTGCCGTTGTAGTTATATCCCATAGAATGCCCGTGCGCGCCTGCATCCTCGATCACGAGGATATCACCGAGATCGATCTCGGGGAGACCGCGGTTGATAGCGAATTTGTCGTTGTTCTCGCAAAGAGATCCGACAACGTCTGCTGTCAGTTCCTCTTCCAAGTCTTCCTTGCCTAATACACGGATGTTATGATAGGCCTCATACATCGCCGGGCGCATCAGGTTGCATGCGGAAGCATCTACGCCTATGTACTCCTTGTAAATATGCTTTTTACCGATCGCAGTGGTCAGAAGATATCCGTAAGGGCCGGTGATGTAACGACCCATTTCCGTATAAATACGTACCTTCAGGCCGTTTGCGGTCAGGATCTCGTCATAGACCTTGCGGACATCCTTGCCGATCTTTTTCATATCAATGGGCTTTTCTTCCGGGCGATACGGGATACCGATACCGCCGGAAAAATCGACGAATTCAATGTCGATACCGAGGATCTTGTGGATCCTTAAGACCATCGTAAAGAGCTCCCGCGCAAGGTTCGGATAATAACGCTGGTTCAGGGAACAGCTCGAAAGCATTGCATGCAGTCCGAAATGCTTTACGCCTTTCTCACGCAGGTCTGCATAAGCCTCCATGAGCTGATCGGGCTTCATGCCGAACTTGGTATCATACTGGTGTCCCATGATGCCGTTTGTGTCGCTGAACTGGCCGGGATTCAGACGGCAGCAGACGGTATCGGGAATTCCGCATGCTTTCTCCATCTGTTCGATCTGTGTTATATCATCGAGATTGATGATCGCGCCGAGCTTGTTTGCAGCCTGATACTCACTGATCAGCGTTTCATTGGAGCTGAACATGATATCGCTGCCGGTGATGCCGGATCGCTCCGCCATCATCAGTTCGGGTATGGATGCGCAGTCTGCGCCGCATCCGAGGGATTTAAGAAGCCTGAGGATGCCGGGCGTCGGCGTTGCCTTGACCGCGAAGTATTCCTTGAATCCTTCATTCCAGGAGAATGCGTCATAGACTTCGTTCACACAGGCACGGATGCTTTCTTCATCATAGACATAAAAAGGTGTCGGATAAGTCTCTTTCCACCTTAAAGCGTCTTCCAGAGTAAATGGTAAATGTTCTCTCATATTCTTTCCTTTGGGCTATTACAACGACCGGAGCGAGTCTTCCAGCGCAGTCTTCATTGTCGTCTTTTCGTCTTTCATTTTGATCACGCGGGCAGGACATCCAGCAACGACAGCATTTTCGGGAACATCCGAGGTTACGATCGCGCCTGCGGCAACAACGGCGCCTTTACCGATGTGGACGCCTTCGATGACAACGGCATTTGCGCCTACCAGAACGTCATCCTCCACAATGACCGGCACTGCGGATGCCGGCTCAATAACTCCTGCAAGCACAGCTCCAGCACCGATATGGCAGTGTCTGCCAACCGTTGCCCTGCCGCCGAGGACGGCTCCCATGTCGATCATGGTTCCCTCGCCGATCACGGCTCCGATGTTTATGATCGCACCCATCATGATAACTGCGTTGGCGCCTATCTCTACTTTTTCGCGTATAACGGCGCCGGGCTCGATGCGTGCCGGTATCTCGCGGATGTCCAGCATAGGGACGCCGCTGTTGCGGCGGTCATATTCAATGACAACGTCTTCGATCGAGGAAGCGTTTGCCTCAAGTACAGCCTTCAGCTCCTTCCAGTCCGCAAATACGATCTTGTCACCTGTACCGAACACTCTTGCATTGCCGTAGTCGACAGACGTCCCTGCTTTTTCTTTAACATATGCCTTGACCGGAGTCTTCTTTTCCGATTCGGCAATGTATCTGATGATCTCACGTGCGTCCATAATAAATACTCCTTATCCCATCATGTCGCGCATGTCATAGAGGCCTGCAGGTTTTCCGATAAGAAACGCCGCCGCCTTCAGAGCACCTTCCGCAAACAGGATACGATTCTCTGCTTCGTGACGGATCGTGATCGTTTCTGCCCCTGTGGTAATGATGATCTCATGGGTGCCGGTCTCGCTGCCAAGCCTTAAAGAATGGATCCCGATCTCCTGTTTTTGGCGTTTGCCGTTTTCATGCCGGCCGATCACGTACTCAGCATCCGGACGGACCTCTTTGATCCTGTCAGCCAGCATCAGAGCCGTACCGCTGGGAACATCCAGTTTCTGATTGTGATGCTTTTCCACGATCTCGATATCCGCATCAGGAAACGCTGCGGCTGCCTGTCTGACCAGGTCAGCCGTGACAGCAACACCGATCGACATGTTGTAGGAAAGGAATACCGGTATTGTTTCGGCAGCCCTACGGATCCAGACTTTTTCCTGATCGGTGTGTCCTGTGGTTGCTATGACCGCGGGGATCCTTCTGGCTGTACAATAAGTGAGAATATCGCTTGTGATCTCGTGATAGGAAAAATCCACGAGAACGTCAGCTTCTCCTGTAAATACAGTGAGCGTCGGATAACGGTATTCTTCCTCATCCAGTACATAGCTTCGGCTGACTGCGGCTGCAAGTTCCGCTCCTGCAAAACCTTCTTTGCAGAGCTTCTGTAGATTCTGGCCGTTACGGCCTTTTGCGCCGTGGACGATGACCTTCATAAAGGTCCTCCTTTCATGGTGAGAATGTATCGAAGTGGTACGTCTCCCGTCCTGCTTTTTATGGGCGGGGCCCTACATGATTCAGATCAGTCCCTGCTCTTTCATGAGATCCATCAGGACAGCGCGTTTTCCTTCGCTCATCGGTGTAAGCGGCAGACGCAGATAATCCTCGCACCATCCCATTGCCGCCATCGCTGCCTTGACCGGGATCGGGTTGACCTCGGAGAACAGAGCGTGGATCAGCGGAAGATACTTCAGCTGCATCTTCATTGCGGCATCATGATCGCCTGTGAACCAAAGCCTGCAGAGCTCGGAGGTCTCTTTCGGAAGAACATTGGAAAGGACGGAGATAACACCGTCACCGCCGAGAGAAAGGATCGGTACGATCTGGTCGTCATTGCCTGAATAGATAGCGAGCCTGTCGCCGACAAGACGTGCGGTCTCTGCAATTGCACTGATGTTTCCGTTGGCTTCCTTGGTAGCCCAGATGTTATCGTGTTCAGCGATCTTTACATAGGTCTCCGGCTCAATGTTGACACCGGTACGGGATGGAACATTGTAAACGATGATAGGCTTGGTGGAAGCATCTGCGATCGCATTATACATCGCTATAAGACCGTTCTGGGTAGCCTTGTTATAATACGGAGTAACACAGAGGACACCGTCTGCTCCTTCTGCACATGCAAATCTCGTCATCTCGATCGCGTGATCGGTATAATTGGATCCGGTGCCCGCGATGACCGGGACACGGCCTGCGGCCTGCTCGATCGCCACGCTGATGCATTCCTTGTGTTCTTCGTCCGTAAGCGTAGGATTCTCTCCGGTCGTAGCAGTGACAACAAGACCATCAATGCCCTGTTCGATCTGCCAGTCTACAAGCTCACGAAGCTTTTTGAAATCGACACCGTCTGCATTGATCGGGGTGATAAGAGCGGTAGCGGCTCCGCGGAAAATCAAGTTCTTTGCCATGGTCTTTCTCCTTTTCATTGAAAACTTTCGCAGGATTTGAAACCTGCATGACAGATTGTTGCGGTGTGCGGCATCCGGAATAAAAGATACGCTTTCCGATACCGCGGTCAGCATTACAGGATAAATGCCATGGGATGCCTGCGGTTCAAATGACCGCAGCTCTTTACGGCAAAACAGCCGGTGCGCTTCAAAAGCGCATCGGCTGAATGTATCTCATGCATGGAAATCCGGATCATCTGACAAATATACAATGCTCCCTGAAATCTTTATACATTTAAATACATAGCTCTCCGCCACTTTTGGCGACAGTCAGACGGATGTTGTCCGTCTGCCCAGGAACAGTTCGCTTCTGTCCTTCGGCAGTAAACCCTTTCACCGCAGCAACGGCCTTGCGAAAGCCTGTCGCGCTTCGGTTACTTTTGTTCACCGCGCCTCTATCCTTAAATGCAATTTTGTAATATGCCGTATATTAGCACAAACTCTTCAGGAAGTCGAGTATTATTTGAAAATATTTTTATAAAGTTCAATGCATGTTTCCGATAACATGACTGTTGATTTAAGCTTGTTCAGATAGACGATGCCAACGACCTTAATAGCCCCAGGTCACGAGCTCCCACTCGCCGCCTTCAGCCCTGGCAAGCCACCACTGCCAGTCTTCATATTCCTTGTCTTTCTCCCAGGCGCCGGAAGCTTTCTTCGGTGAATGGAAATCCGACAGGAAACAGATGCATTCGGTATAGGCTTCGTCCTTGCCGTCTTCTTTGGCAATTTCATTGAGCCAGTCAAGGTTCTCAAGAGAAAATGCTTCGTCACCTGCATAGCTGAGCTTATGCATCTCGCAGCCTTCCCAGGTATCAAACTCATTCATGATATTTTCCGCAGCTGCTTCGAGATCAGACTTTGTAAATTCCTTTGAATCGCCGAAATCGATGATCTCCGATTCCTCAGCCGCTGTTTCGGCTTCGTCGGTTTCTTCCGCGGAATCAGGAACAATTGCCTCCGTTTCTTCGGCTTCAGAGGCTTCTTCCTCCTTCTGTTCTTCGGCAGCTGCCTCCGCTGCTTCAGTTTCCTCGGCCTTGTCTGCTTCTTCAGTTTCCTCAACGATCGCTTCGGTCTCTTCCTCGACCTCGGTTTCAGCTTCTTCCAGAACTACGGCTTCTTCCTCTTCCGGAACTTCTTCCACAATGATGACCGGGGGCTCAAAGCCGTTTTTGTCAAAGATCTGATCGTAGCCGAATGCATTGAGGTCAAGACACTTGACATCTTCCGCTGCCTCGAGAGCACCGTCCTGATCAGCCTTCATTTCATAGTCAAGCTTCAGGATGCCCGCATCAGCCTTGCCGTCCCAGAGATGGAAGTCACCGCCTTCGGAGACAGAGTATGTGCCGCAGCTGTATGGAACGACATAGCCGTCGAGATAAGCATATTCGGTAAAGCTGCCATCCGCATAGTACGTCCAGACCGTATCAAGCATGGTGCTTAAACCTTCAGCATTGGTGTATTCCTCACGGAACTCGTCCGCAAAGATCGATACGACATCCTTCTTCGCATCTTCCGGAGAAACGATCATTGCAAATGCAGGATCCGCAGAATCAAATGCGTAACCATACTCCATATCCTCAAACCCGCCTTCGGCATTGAGTTCGCGGCGGATATTGAAGACAACCGTACCGTTGTCGTCCAGAATGTAATCACCGCATGCATACAGTCCGAAACCGTCTTTCAGCTGAGCGTACTGCTCAAAGCTGTCATCCGAATAGCATACCCAGAAAGTATCGAGGTATTCGGTACCGGTGCCGAGACCGACATAGGGCTGGCCTTCCGCACCCGCAAATACCGCAGTGACGCTGACGCCGTCCTTGACGATCGCAGGAAGGACTTCACGTGTGTAAAGAGAATCAAATCCAAGAGCACCGAGCTGATAGGTGTGGCTGGACTCATAGTCCTGCAGACCGCTGCCCTCAACATATTTGTAATTGCGGTTGATGGTGATCGTGCTGTTTGCTTCGGGTTCATCAAAGAGCTTGAATCCTGCGCCCTCTCCGAGCTCATATGTACCGGCACTGAAGAGTTCGACACGGTCCTTGATGATTGCGTACTGTTCAAAGCTTCCGTCAGTATAGTATACCCAGACGGTATCCAGCATGAGATCAACGCCCTTGGCATTGGTATATGGCTGCTTCTGTGATCCGAGATAGATCTGCGCAATATCCTTATTCTCGTCATGGCCGCCGATATACTGATATCCTGCAGCGAAAAGGCTGTCCAGCGCGGTCTCTTCCGTTTCGAAGACCTCGGCCAGACCTTCGTCAGCATCGTATGCTTTGTTGAATTCCATGGTGATGCCGCCAGATGAAACTCCGTCCGTATCCGGTGTGAATCTGCCGTCTTCAGCAAGGAGATAATATCCGGAACTGTAAGGCGTGCAGTCGTTGTTCATGATCGTATACTGTTCAAATGATCCGTCGGAAAGATAGATCATTACGGAATCCAGCAGTTTTTCATTGCCGTTCTCATCAGCAAATGACTGAGCGCCTGCGCCGAGATAAACGGCTTCTACTCTGACGGGTCCGGTGTAATCGTCGTCTTCAGCTTCGGCAGCTTCCTTAATGCTTACCGTTTCCGGAACCTCGAAACCGGAAAGCGGAGCATAGTCAAAGCGGTCATACTCAGTGAAGCGGCCGAGCATCTCATTCCACTCGTCTTCGTCAACACTTTCCCACTCATCAGTCTGGCTTCCGTAAGCAATGAACCATGTGCCGGAATCAGCAGCTTCATCGTATTTGAATGCGATCTGCGGATACATTTTACCGGTGTTGGCTTCTACATCGTAGAAAAGCCAGCCGCTTTCAGCAGCGCCGTTGCTGTATTCATTTGCCAGCATGCTGCGGCCGCTTACAAAGAAGCGGTTGCGCGCCCAGCCGCTGACAACATGCACGGGCTCCCTGTCTGCCATCGTATAAAGGTCATAGACGATGCCCTTCAGGTTCTCGTCATCAGTGATCTCGCCGATCATAAGCTCGTCGATGCCGTCGTTATTCATATCCATATATGCATAACCGATACGGTCAAGGACATCTCCGTCGCCGGTAAGACTCATTGCATAATACATCGGGCTCATGCCGGCCTTCTCGAGCTTGTCGGCACTCCATCCTTCACTGATCGCTTTCACATGCTTTGCAAGCACTTCCGGATAGAGATCTTCTCCCTTGGTGCCGCCGTAAAGCACAAATGTTCCGCCGTCAGCCGCTTTCAATCCCTTTACGATCTCGTCACCGGCTTCGTAAAGCTTAATGAAGCTTTCCGGTTCATCCTCAGGATCGTACTGAACGTCGGACGGATGGGAAAGAACGATGTCGTAGATCACGCCGTCTTTATCGGTCAGCTCGCCGCATTTGATTGAACACGGGCTCTGGGCGTGGTCTGCGGGATTCTCGTAGGCACTGATGCCGAAGGCAAAGCCGCCGTAACCCGCATCCTTGCATTTCTTGTCATAGAGATCGATGCCGTGATGCTCATCATCATATTCGACTTCGTAAAGCCCGTCAAAAGAGGAATCCATCGTGATCGTGAAGAGGTCATTGGAGAGGTCCACGTCAACGGGAACGGGTTCTGTTTCTTCTACGGTCGTCTCTTCAGCTGCTTCCGTTTCAGCTGCAGGTGCTTCTGCAGCCTTCGTCTCAGCAGCCGCGGTTTCGGCTGCGGCAGTCTCTTCGACCGCTGTCTCGGAGACGGCTTCTTTCTTCTTTCCACAGCCAGTCATCAAAACAGAGATGGCAAGGCTCGTGAAAAGCAGCAATGCGATCCATTTCCTGGTGTTTTTCATAAAGATCTGTCCTCCTTCGGTCAGTAATTTACATATAATTACTATAATTATACACCCAAATCCTGCTTTTTGTGATAACTAAACCCTGGGTAATAACCTGTCTGGTTATATGCGTTTCAAATATCGGCGAAATTCAGTTCCAGAAGATCCGGTCTGGAATAATGGCCTGTCGCATCAAACTCCATCCGGCTTGCCGGGACTTTCTGCATCTCAAGATCAGCGTAGAGTATACCCTCGCGATCCCATAGCGTTTCAGTTACCGGGTGTCCGAACGGATCGATGACGTTGGAACCTCCGCGGCAGACGATATCGGGAAGTTTCGCGATCTCGTCCGCGGCATTGAGGTCGGCAGGATACATATCCTTCGTAAAGAACATATCGCAATTGACAAAGAATACGTGGCCTTCTATCGCAATGTGGCGCACGGTATCCTGCCATTCCGGATTATCATTGGTGTTTGCGCTGATGTAGAGAGTTATACCTTTTTCATACAGCGCAACACGCGCAAGCGGCATATAGCTCTCCCAGCAGATCATACAGCCCATAGGCCCCCACGGTGTCTCCATGACAGGGAAGCAGTCCTGTTGAGCATCGCCCCATACCACCCTCTCGCTTCCGGTGGGCTTGATCTTGCGGTGGTTTATTGTCGTTCCGTCAGGAGAAATGAAGAGATTTGAATTATAAAGGGTCGCACCGATCCTGTCGCGCTCAGAGTAGCCCATACTGACATAGACTCCGAGCTCCGTGGCGGTTTTAATGATCCGGTTCATCTCCGGCCCGTCAGAATGGATGGAGTTGTCATAGTATCGCTTCCAGTCCTCGCGTCCCCCTGCAGTACGGCTGCCGACGCGGAATCCGAAAGTCAGTCCGACCGGATAACACGGTATGAAAAGTTCCGGAAACACGATGAGCTCGGCGCCGTTTTGTGCAGCCTCCCTGATCAGGCGCAAAGCCTTATCCGTACAGGCGTCTTTATCAAATAATACCGGTGCCGCCTGAACGACAGCTATGCGGCAGATATCTTTTAAAGTTACCATTTGATACACCTCTTTGCATAAAAATAATGTGGTATTCCAATATGTTATGATTGAATCCGCATATCTTCAGCAAGGCCATGCTTTGCTGAAAAAAGCGGACACCCCGCCATTTTGTTATTGAATGATTTTATAATACTAAAAACCGGCACGTTTCGCAACGATGCCGGTCATTGAAATTATTTATATATGGATTTTCGGTGGTTTTTATTCGGTCGGGCTGTCTTCGCCGGTGTTGTCAGATCTCTCCAGCTCACGGTTGTAGCGCACACAGTATGAACGCCATACACCTTCCACTTCAGCCGGCATTTCATTGCGCGGGGGTACCATGATCTGGATCTTCCGTCCTTCTTCCGGAATGATCAGCAGGCTCCTCGGGTCTCCGAGACCGCGTTGTGAAGCCACGATCGCATCGATGTCATCGAAGAGATACGTCTCTCCTGTTTCGGAGTTGACGGCATCCGCATATGCGACAGACTTATTCTCCCCACTCTCTTTCCTGTAAAGGACGAGGGCATCGGTGTAAAGATCCAGTCTTGAATACTTGTCAGGGATCAGACCGGAGATCAGCAGGGCCGCACCGATCAGTGCATAAACAAGACCGGTCTTGTAATTGGGTGCAAAATACAGGAACGGATTGCCGCCTGTCTCCGTGCCGAAAACGGCATCCAGAAGATGCAGATGCCCCGCAATGCCTGCTGCCAGAAGAATGATCCCGAGGACCGTTCCGGCTGAAATCCCTTTTTTATTGCGTATATCAAAACTCTGTAAGAAATCCCCTTTGGAGGATGCAGAATCTTTCATCACTTTCCTCTTTCTGTGTTTTTTATCGCGGCGCAGCCAGGACCGATTTATAATACCGGTGCTTTTACGGATCAATGATTTGATTCATATTTTATAACAGGTAGAAGGCGACTGCAAGGAGGTTGTTTAAAACAGTACCTTTGATCAGGATGAATTTGTAAGGAATCTGTCACTTGTTTTCGCAGCAGTTTACGTATATAATATGCCTTGTCACGTGAGATATACGTGACTTCACCTTGGGCTTGTACCGGTTTCGACGGGGATCATGCAGTCGGTGAAGCTATCCGCAGGATGATGCGTTAAATCTCAAACTTAAATACAAACGCAGAAGATAATTTTGCATTAGCAGCCTAAGTGCTGCTTGTCTCCCCTGATGCACCTGCTCATCAGGATCCGAGGCATCGATCTGGCAGGAAACGACATATACTAAGCTTTGCGTATATGGGCGTATGATGAAGCTCAGCCTTCTGATTTGGGTGTCTGCCACCGCTTCAGACGGCGAATCCTAACCGACAGACTATGATAGTAGAAGAACGAGGAATTGGTTTTCGGACAGGGGTTCGACTCCCCTCAGGTCCATAAAAGGGAACTGCATGATGCAGTTCCCTTTTTCGTTTCATCGGGTGGTCACCGCTACGCGGGTCACACACTGATATTCGCTGACTTGAAGTTGCGCTCAAGTTCGCGCTTCTGGTCCTTCCTGGCCATATCTTCTCTTTTGTCGTAAAGCTTTTTACCGCGGCACAGACCGACCTTGACCTTTACGAGAGGGCCTTTGAAATAGACTTCCAGCGGGATCAGGGTGAAGCCTTTTTCAGCCGTCTTTCCCATCAGCTTGTTGATTTCTGAGCGATGCATAAGGAGCTTTCTGGTACGCAGAGGATCTTTGTTGAAAATATTGCCCTTCTCGTACGGGTTGACGTGCATCCCTTCCACGTAAAGCTGCCCTTTATCTGCACGGATAAAGGCTTCTTTGACCGAACAGTGCCCCTGCCGGATCGATTTCACTTCGGTGCCGTAAAGCTCCAGTCCGGCTTCATATGTCTCATCCACAAAGTAGTCGTGATATGCTTTTTTATTGTTTGCAACAAGTTTAATGCTGTCTTTTCCCATAATTGCCTCTCAGAAACGAAAACGGCAGCCCGCAAAGGCTGCCGTCTGCTGTTTCAGGTCATTATTTCATAAGAATATTGAGCACCAGCGCAATGATCATGAAAGCTGCGGTTCCGAACTTGGTGAACTTCTCCAGCGCGCCTTCCATGGTGCGTCCTTTATTCTTGCCCCAGTAGCTGTCAGCCATGCCGCCAATGCTGCCGAGACCCTCTGTATTGCCTTCCTGCATCAGGATCACTGCTGCAAGTGCAACGCCAAGGATCACATATATGATAGTTAAAAGAATCGTCATTTGTCTCACCTGCCTTATGTCTGCATTTCGATAATGCGCAACATTAAATTTATAGCATATTTATGTATACTCGTCAAGATATAAATCTCAAGACCTCAGTTCGATCTCGAGACCGCTGAGGCCGTTCAGGATCTTCTTCATGACAGAGTTGACTTCTTCATCGGTAAGCGTGTGGTCCTTTGCACGGAATACCAGTGAATACGCCATGGACTTGAAGCCGGTAGCGACCTGCAGGCCTTCATAGATGTCGAACAGGCGGAAGTCCTCAAGAAGCTTGCCGCCGCGCTGCATGAGCACATGCTCTATATCGCCTGCAGAGACCTTCTTAGGCACGAGAATGGAAATATCACGGGTCACTGCCGGGAAGCGCGCTACACCCTCGTAGAAGCGGTCAAATGTTGCCATTTCGGTAACGACCGGCATATCAAGCACAGCAATATAGACGCGCGCATCTGACTTGAAGCCGTATCTGTCAGCCACGACCGGATGAACCTCTCCCATATATCCGACGAGTCTGCCGCCGTAATAAATGTCGGCTTTTCTGCCCGGATGGAAATACGGTCTTGCGCAGTCCGCCTTCAGCTCCATGCGGTCTTTTACGCCGAGCTGGCTGAAGATTTCTTCAACCACGCCCTTCAGGACGAAGAAATCGATATTGCTGCCGTAACCGCCGAGCGTCAGCTGCTCTCTCTCATCCGGAAGCTCGGTGAGCGGCAGGCTCTTCGGCAGATAAATGTTGGCCATATCATACAGCCAGACATTTTCATTGCGGTGATTATAGTTAAAACTCAGCGCGGTAAGCATTGCGTTCAGAGGCTGGGTACGCATGATGGAGAAGTCTTCACCGAGCGGGTTGCTGATCACGACCGCCCTGCGAAGTTCATCATCTGCAGCTATGTTCAGCATATCAAAGGCTTTGGGGCTCTCAAAGGCATAAGTCATCGCATGGCTGAAGCCGGCGTATTCCGCACAGGTACGCGCAACCGCATCCACACGAAGCTTGTAGGAAAGACGCCCTGTGGTCGCTTCACCGACAGGGAGTGTATCCTCGATCTTATCATAGCCATGGAAACGAAGAACTTCCTCAGCAAGGTCACAGGTCTCAAGAAGATCCCGGCGGAAGCTGGGGATGCCGATCTCCCTGGATACAGGATCATATACAAGCTCCAGCTTGCTGAAGATCTTAAGCATCTCTTCCTCGCTGATAGAGGTGCCGAGCAGGCTGTTGATGCGTTCCGGCTCAAACCTGATGGACTTTGCAGTCTCAGGCTCCGGATAGATGTCGATCATGCCGCCGACGACTTCACCGCAACCGAGTTCTTCCACGAGCTCGCACGCACGGTTGACTGCCTGTACGGTGGTTGCCGGATCCAAACCTTTTTCAAAAATGGAGGAAGCGTCGGTACGCATACCGATCTTCTTGGCGCTGAGACGGATGTTTACACCGTTGAAATTTGCGCTTTCAAAGACGACATTCTTAACATCCTCGGTGATCTTGGAGTTTTCTCCGCCCATGATGCCGGCGATTCCTACTGCCTTGGCGCCGTCATTGATCATAAGTACGGTATGGTCAAGCTCACGCATCTGACCGTCAAGTGTCTGGAAAGAATCACCGTCCTTTGCGGTCTTTACAACGATCTCATGTCCCTCGAGAGTGTCATAGTCAAATGCATGCATCGGCTGGCCGTACTCGAGCATGACAAAGTTCGTGATATCGACCAGATTGTTGATCGGACGGATACCGGCGTTTCTGAGACGCTTCTGCATCCATTCCGGGCTTGGTGCAAACCGGATATTTCTGACCATGCGCGCAGTATAGCGGGGACACAGTGTCTGATCTTCCACTCTGACTTTAAGAAAATCGTGTACGTCTTCATCGGAACCGTTCTCCTCAACCCTGGGAAGGACAAATTCCTTATTAAATACAGCCGCAGCTTCTCTGGCAATGCCGATGACACTGTAGCAGTCCACACGATTTGATGTGATCTCATACTCAACAACGACATCGTCCATGTCGAATGCGGATATCGCACTCATTCCCGGCTTTAAACCGAGCTCCTTTACGACGTCTTCCGGGAAAATGTAAATACCGCTTTCCGGAGCGAGCGGGAATGCATTGCGGTCGGAGCCGAGTTCTTCCACGGAACACATCATACCATAAGAAACTACGCCGCGGAGCTTGCCGGTATGGATCTCGATCCCGTCCTCCGGAAGCGCGCCGCCGTCATGACCGCCGGCAACCTTTCCTCCGTCAAGAACGACCGGTATGAGCACTCCGATAACGTCTTTTGTTATGTTGGGGGCGCCGGTAACGATCTGAACGTTGCCTTCATCATCCACACCGTCGGCACGCACGT
>JAFPHE010000031.1 GCA_017388745.1 Lachnospiraceae bacterium
CTGTACGCTTCGCTCTTCGCGTAGGTCCCGTCCGCCTGCTGCAGCCAATACTCGACGCCCTTTTCAGATACATTGCTATCGTACCGTGCATTGAAAGTCACCGTTCGGTTGCTGTTGGCTCTCGCCACCAGTTCCCATGTCAGGTCGATGACCTTTGTGACACGCGCCGTTGTGCCACCGCTTGTGTTCGTATACCGCCAGCCGGTAAAGGAATAGTTGTTCCTGCCGGAATTAACATCAGACGGCCACAGCGCGGAGATATCCTGCCCCAGCACCACGTTCGAAATCGAATAGTTCGAATTCGTGTACGTTCTTCCGCCCACCGTCACTGTTGCGCTATTATAATTATGATTGTTATAGTTAACGCGGTGATTGAACGTCAGGGTGTACCGGATCAGTTTATAATGCACCGTCAGCACCGAACTGCCGTCCGCTTCGATCACGACACTGGAAGCAGCGTTGTACGCGGTATCCGCTTCGTACCCGTTGATGTTGTTGGTCAGCGCAGGGGCACTGCTGCCGTAGACCGTTGTGCCGACCTGGGCCGATGCGGTGCGGCTTCTGTCGTACTCCCAATACGTTGTGTTCGTATTGTTGTCGTACTTTTCCATCATGTAGACGATCGTATAGTTGACCGTCTTCGGGTTCCACTTCGCGTACAGGGTCTTGTCCGCGTCCAGCGTCACACTGCTGCCCGCCCGTTTTGTCAGCCCGGCATCCTCATACCAGCCGCCGAAATCATAACCTGTCTTGGTCGGTGCATTGCCGGAGATCGCTACCTGTGTCCCATACGGTGCGGTGACCGGGGCTACATAGCTGCCGCCGTCCACGTTGTAAGACAGCGTGAAGGGTTTGCGCGTATAGTAAACAGGAAGCGACTGCTTTGGCTGGCCGTCTCTGCCTGTGGAGACGATCAGAACAGACTCTGTGCTTTCAAATTCTGCATACGGGTATTCTTTGATCAGCGGGGTGACCGTGGAGCCGACGACACCGCCCGTTTCCACGCGGTCAAACTCGGTGTATCCATCGCCCTCCAGATCTTTCAGCAAGTACACAAAATCGTAGTCCGCAGTCCGCTCTACGTACTCGACTTCTTTGTCAATGGTATAGGTATCCGCCTGCATGGCAGCATCCAGCTCTTCTGCCGTGATCTGCACCTGCGGCTGAGACGGATAATAGGTCGGTTCTGTTGCATCATACTGCTCGTCGACTCTCGTCGAAGCCGGCGGCGTGATGGTGTACGGCGCGTCGCCGTCCTTGATCTTGTAGGTTTCCTCTTCAAAATCGACTCTCTGTCCATTTACTGTGTAGTAATACTGGACATTAATCGTGTAGACATGGAGCCTCTTGAAGGTCGCGATGACCCGCAGGCCGCCTTCCGGGACAACCGTATTCTCCGTCACTTCCTCTTCGGTGTCCTCGATGACCCATTTGTCGAAGACATATCCCTCTTTGAAGGGTTCTTCCGGAAGGGATCCGACGACCGTGCCCTCTTCTCTGTCGAACTGGCTGATGACCTGATCATCTGTTCCGTCGTTCATGATGAAGACGACCTTGGTCAGCTCTGTGTAGTCCGCCACCAGTTTCATGTTGCCCGTGACGGGGGTCTCCATGCTCGCGTAATCGCCCGTCGGCGTGTCGCCGTCATAGATCATCCAACCGTCAAATCTGGAACCGATCTTTGCCGGCCCTTCGGGCAGCGCACCAAGAGTGTTCGTCCCTTCGATGCTGTAATCCTTTGTTAAGAAGGGGGTCGTATCGTCTGCATCTTTATAGAACGCAACCTGGTAGCTGGTTGCAAAGGAAACCGCGGCATATGTATCCGTTCCGTCGGACGTAAACTCTGCCGTGGTTTCTGTCATATTCAGATGCACTTCATTCTCGTTGTTGTTTTTGATCCTGATGACCACGAAGTCATCGGCTTCGTTCAGGATCTTGCCGCTCAGCGTCACTGTCACAGGCTTTTCGGGGGTGATTGTTTCGCCGTCCGCATTTTTGAATACGAACTTGAAGGCCTTTACCTGCTTGATCCCCTCGCTGATCAGTTCGCTGACGTTGTCTTCCACTTCCGACTGTTCAACGCCGACGATTTCCATGGATGCGGATTCCGGCAGTGCGCCTTCCGGTGCGGCAACACTGAAAGTCATGCCGCCATAGGTGTCTTCAAATGTCTGGGCGGGCATTGCGGGGGTCTCCGCCTCACCTTCGTCAGAAGCTCTACTGACGTCCGCATCGTCCGCGGTCTTGACATCTGAACGAGCCGGCTCCTCCGAATCGGTATCCTTCACCGGGGCGGTGGTCAAGCTGCCCGATTCGTTTTCGTTTTCGTCCGTGTCGCTGGGCGATTCCACGGCATCAGGCTCCTCTTCGGTATCAGAAACTGACGGCTCCTCTGAGTCGTTTGCTTCGTCTGCAGCTTCATCATCGGGTGCTGCCTCCTGGTCTTCATCCGGGGCTTGTTCCTCCGCCGGATCATCGGCAGCCGCAGCCTGTTCATCCATTGTGCTCTCTGTCTGTTCACCGGTGCTCACTTCGACCTGCCCGGCCCAAGCGCTCTGCGATGAAAAGACACAGAACTGGAAAAACATGGCTACAGCCAATAATAACGCCAGAGTTCTCAAATTATGCTTCTTCATGGTTGCTACCCCCCACTCAGGCATTGCCTATTAGTGATATATCACTATAGTATTCCTATTATATCACTATTATATATAAAATTTACCATACTGTTGGACTTGTGTCCATTAAAGCGCCTTTCTATCATCCATATTTTATCTTTCCCTTCATCACAAAAACCGTCACAGCGCAAAACAAATAGAGAGAGCGAATGAATCGCTCTCTCTACGTTGGTTCTTATTCGGCTAAGACTTCTTATTCAGCTGCGCCTTCGCCACCGTTGCGCTTCTTCATGAGCGCTACGAGGATGCCGATCAGAGCCGCGACAGCGACGCAGATGCCTGCGATCGCACCAGCCCCGAGGCCGCCTTTTTCAGCTTCTTCAGCCTGCTGAGCTTCGCCTTCCGGAGACTCCTCGTCCTCGATGTTGTCGAGATCCTGGGTGTCTTCCGGTTCGCCTTCGCCCTGCGGTGTTGTATCATCGTCGATGGTTGCAGCGCCATCATCGCCAGCTCCTGCGCCGCCGTCATCTACGCCAGCAGCTCCGCCAGCAGCTCCACCTGCAGCACCACCGCCAGCAGCTCCGCCGCCGCCAGCTGCGCCGCCACCGGCACCGCCGTTGTCACCGCCCTGGTTGCCGCCTTCGCCCTGGCCTTCTTCCTCTTCATTGCCGCCGCCGTTCTGCGTCTGTGTATAGACGAACGGGAAGACGTTCTCGGACTCGTCCTTAGAAAGTGTCTTGGTCAGTTTGTAAGCCTGGGGCAGATAACCTTCGATGTACAGGTACGAAACCACCGGTTTGTCGCCGATCTTGCCGTGGTAGGTCTGCGGGTCATGCAGTCTGTTGCCGTTCTCATCCTCGAAGGTGACGGTGTAGGCAACGACGTCATCGCCTGCAACACCATAGGTCGCTACGACATCAATGTCTTTCTCGACCTTAAAACCTGTCAGGTATGCATCTCCTTCGGCTTCGATGCCTGCATA
>JAFPHE010000032.1 GCA_017388745.1 Lachnospiraceae bacterium
AGGAGATAAAAAGATGAAAGCATATTCCGAGATGACAATGCAGGAGCTCCAGGAGGAGCACAGCCGGCTGGAAGAACAGTATAAGAAATACCGCTACGCGGCCCTGAGCCTCGATATGTCCAGAGGCAAGCCCTCGCCCGCACAGCTTGACCTTTCCATGGGCATGATGGACGTCCTTAACTCCAAGGTCGACATGACCTGCGAGGACGGCGCGGACTGCCGCAACTACGGCGTCATGGGCGGTATCGCCGAGGCAAAGGAACTGCTGGCCGACATCCTGGAAGTCAATCCGGACAATGTCATCATTTTCGGCAACTCCTCCCTCAACGTCATGTTCGACTTCATCAGCCGCAGCTATTCCAAGGGCGTCATGGGCTTCACCCCGTGGTGCAAGCTGCCGAAGGTCAAGTTCCTCTGCGTCGTGCCGGGTTATGACAGACACTTCAGGATCTGTGAGTATTTCGGAATCGAGATGATCAACGTACCGATGCTGCCCACCGGTCCGGATATGGATCTGGTCGAGAAGCTCGTCAGCGAAGATGATGCGATCAAGGGCATCTGGTGCGTACCGAAGTATTCCAACCCGACCGGCAACTCCTACTCCGACGAGACCGTACGCCGCTTCGCGCGCCTTGAGCCGGCGGCGCCCGACTTCCGTATCTACTGGGACAACGCCTACACCGTACACCATCTCTATGACCACAACCAGGATCACCTGATCGAGATCCTTGCCGAGTGCAAGAGAGCCGGCAATCCGGATATGGTCTATAAGTTTGCATCGACCTCCAAGATCAGCTTCCCGGGATCCGGTATCGCGATGTGCGCCGCATCCCTCAATAACCTGGAAGACATCAAGGCCTGCCTGCAGGTCCAGACCATCGGCCATGACAAGGTCAACCAGCTCCGCCATGTCCGTTTCTTCAAGGATATCCACGGCGTCGTGGAGCACATGCGCAAGCATGCGGACATCCTTCGTCCGAAGTTCGAGATCGTCGAGGATATCCTCGAAAAGGAGCTCGGAAACCTCAATGTCGGCACCTGGACCAAGCCCTGCGGCGGATACTTTATTTCCTTTGATTCCCTCCCGGGCTGCGCAAAGCAGATCGTCGCCTATGCCAAGAAAGCAGGCGTCAAGATGACGCCGGCAGGAGCTTCTTTCCCGTACGGAATCGATCCGGAAGACAAGAACATCCGTATCGCGCCGTCCTTCCCGGGCGAGGATGAGATCCGGTCCGCAATGAACCTGTTCGCCCTCTGCGTCAAGCTCGTCTCCACGGAGAAGTACATGAACGAGCTCCCGGCAGACGGCAGCCCGAAGGCGGCAGCGGAAGCAGCACCTGCGGAGGCATAAGCATCTCATAGCACGGAAAAGCACCCCGTGACACAGGGCTTCGGAGCCTTGACTTCCCTGTTTGAAAATTCTGCTCAAAACAAAAGAGAGATCCCACAACTCGCTTCTGATGAAGCTCAGACAAGTGGGATCTCTCTTTTTTCGCGAATTCTCAGACTAT
>JAFPHE010000033.1 GCA_017388745.1 Lachnospiraceae bacterium
ATGGGCACAAGCATCGGCAGTGAGGATTTCTTCATCTGCCCTGAAAAAAAGCGGGCTTCTGATCTTTCGTACACCAAAGCCGTCAAACGTAATTTCGTGCCTTTTGAAGAACTGTTCCGGCGGGATATAAAAGTGACGGCGCTTTCGTATGCCGGTGATCTGGAGATGGAGAAGGAGATGATCGAGAGCGCCTTCCCCATGCTGGAACTGTTTTCTTTCAACGGCGGCGCAGGTGCGGACGTGGTCGAGCGGGGATTCAGCAAGGCTGAGGGCATGAAGCGGATGTGCGAGCATTTCGGCGTCGACATTGCGGATACGTATGCTTTCGGCGACTCGCCCAACGACCTGGCGCTTCTGAAAGCTGCCGGCACAGGCATTGCAATGGGCAATGCGGACGAATCGGTCAAGGCTGCTGCGGACTATGTCACGGACGATATCCGCAGCGACGGCATCTACAATGCCTGCGTGCATTTCGGGATGATCTGAGCTGTTCTTTGTCCGGAGAATACGGCTGATGGGGTGAATGGGCTGTAAATGCTGTTGATCAGCGTTTTGCAGCCAGTCAGAAGCCGGATCTTGTTAAAATCGATAAGGATAGATGCAAACCCTCGCAAATGACGGGTATGCATCTATTTTTATTTGTCCGGGTGATGATAAACGAAAGTTCAATGCATGGTGGTCGCTTCACGGATGAATAAGAAATCTTGCGAAAATTACGGACTGGTACTAAGATGTAAAGCAGTCTATAATATACCATGTCTTCATGTGAAATACAAGTGCATTGCATAAATTATATGATTACCGGCTCATCACGAACGGTATCAGACAATGGGGGATATAAAGATGAGAAAACAGGTCTTAAAACTGCAGCGCAAAATGCGTGAACTCGGGATCGATGTGTACGTAGTCTCGGATATCGACGAGCATCTGAGCGAGTATGTCAGCGATCACTTTCATGCACTGGAGGAATACAGCGGATTTACCGGAGGCGACGGCAAGCTGGTCGTGACTGCGGGCAGCAGCGATGCTGATACCGGCAAAGACTTTGAAGGACTGGCAGCGCTTTGGACAGACGGACGTTATTTTACGCAGGCGGAAAACCAGCTGGAGGGAAGCGGAATCGAGCTGATGCGTATGGGCGAGCCGGAAACGCCGCTCATGAACGACTGGATCTTTGAACAGCTTCCGGAAGGCGGCACGCTCGGATTTGACGGAAGCTGTACGCCGTTTAAGGAAGGCACGGTGCTTGCAGATAAAGTCAGGGCAAAAGGCGTCCGCTGCGTATACGAAAGAGACCTCTGCGGCGATCTCTGGGAGGACAGACCTGCCCAGAAGGTGACGCCGTGTTGGATCCTCAAAGAGAAATATACCGGAAAGTCCGCGGCAGATAAGATCGCGGATCTGAAAGCCGTGATGGAAAAGGCAGGTGCTGACGCACATATACTGACGACCGTTGATGACATAGCATGGCTGCTCAATTTAAGGGCGGACGATGTTCCGAACAATCCTGTTTTCATGGCATACCTGATGATCATGCCGGACGGGCAGGTCAGGCTGTATACGGAAGAAGGGCATCTCACGGATGAGGTCTCCGTTTATCTTAAGGGATTTTGCGTGCAGGTGTTTCCGTACCATCAGATCTACGAAGATGTGAAACAGCTGGAGGCTGTGAGTAAAGGCAGCGGTGATGTTGCCGTTCTCCTTGACAAGAAGCGCTGCAACTATACGATCGTCAGCAGCATCCCCGCAGGCATCAGGATCATCGACAGGATCAATCCGGAGGCGGAAGCAAAAGCATGCAAGAATGAGACAGAACGCGCCAACATCCGTATTGCGCAGCATAAGGACAGCGTGGCCCTGGTCAAGTTCATGCACTGGTTCAAGACCGAAGGCCTGAAGATGGAGCGGCTGACCGAGTGGACTGCAGCGGAAAAGCTGCACAGCTTCCGCGCGGAACAGCCGGGCTTCTTTGATGAAAGTTTCGGAACGATCTCCGCATACGGGGCAAATGCTGCCATGGCACACTATGCGCCTTCGCCCGATCCGGCACTCGATACGCCGATCGAACCGCACGGGCTTTATCTGGTGGATTCCGGCGGACAGTATCCTGAGGGAACTACGGATGTGACCAGAACCTGGAGCTGCGGACCGATCACGCCGGAGGAACGTCTCGGATACACCCTCACAGTCATCGCAAACCTTCGTCTGGGAGATGCGAGGTTCCTGGAGGGCACATCCGGTCTGGTACTGGACTATGCGGCACGCGAACCGTTCTGGCGCAGAGGCATGAACTATAATCACGGGACAGGACACGGTGTGGGACATGTGCTGAACGTACACGAAGCTCCCGTCGGCATCCGCTATAAGATCGCTGACATTGAAGGAGCATGGCCGCTGATGGAGGGTATGTACCTTTCGGATGAACCCGGAAGCTATGTTGCCGGAAGCTACGGCGTCCGTATTGAGAACCTTGTGCTGGTCACACTTGACTATGTCAATGAATACGGCCGTTTTATGAAATTTGAAACGGTTAATTTCTGTCCGGTCGACAGGACCTGCCTGGATATAAGCCTGATGGAGGAAAGAGACATCCGCCTGCTGAACCTCTATCATAAGAGGGTCTATGAGGAACTTGCCGGCGACCTGACACCGGAAGAACGCACATGGCTTAAAGCCATGTGCGAGCCGATCGTCAGAGAAGAATAAGCAAAAAGATACAGGAGCATTACCCGGACGGCACGTCAGCGTGCCGTCTTTTTTGAACTACAGGTTTAATGCGGAACCGGACGGCAGGCATTATAATGATCAGGCATAGATCGTAAAACGCACAATGAAAACCAGATAAGAGAGACTGTATGGAGGAAAAGCGGATGGCTGAAACAAACGCGTTTGACAGGATCATCGGTTATGAAGAAATCAAGGCTGAGTTGGAAGAGATCGCGGATGTGCTGAAAGAAACGGAGCGCTATGCGCGTCTCGGCGTCAGGCCTCCGAAGGGACTGCTCCTCTCTGGAGTGCCCGGGATAGGCAAGACCCTGATGGCGGAATGTCTGATCCGGGCGTCGGGAAGAAGGGCGTTTACCTGCAGAAAGCACGGGACCGGCGAAAAGTTTACCGAAGAGATCCAAAAGACCTTTGAGGAAGCTGCTGAGGCCGCGCCGTCCATCGTACTTCTGGACGACATGGATAAATATGCCAATGATGATGAATGGCACGTCAACTCATCGGAGTACGTGACGGTACAGTCATGCATCGACGAAAACTGCCGGAAAGGGGTCTTCGTTATTGCAACGGCAAACGATACGGATAATCTGCCGGATTCACTGATCCGCAGCGGCCGGTTCGACAGGAAGATCAGGGTCCAGAGCCCGGATCCGGCATCGGCGGAAAAGATCGTCCGGCATTATCTTAAAGGAAAAGGGACCATCGGCGAGGTCGACTGCGGTCTGATCGCGGCGATCCTCGGAGGAGCGAGCTGTGCGACCCTGGAGACGATCGTCAACGAAGCCGGTATTTACGCAGGGATCGGACACAAGTCGAAGATCGGCATGGAAGATATGATCCGTGCCTGTATCCGGGTACTGTATGATGCTCCTGCAGCGATGTCAAAGCAGCAGATGGAGCATATCGGCAGGATCGCGTGCCATGAAGCGGGACATGCGCTAGTCGCGGAAATGCAGCGTCCGGGAAGCGTGCACCTTGTGTCGGTATGCCGCGGGAGCGGAAATGTAAACGGTGTGACTTCGTCCGGAGGATACGGGTCATGGCAGACGAAAGAGGAAGCGGAAGAGCGTATACGTGTCGCTCTTGCCGGAAAAGCTGCGACGGAACTTGTCTTCGGAGATCCGGATACAGGCGCTGTCTGTGACATGAAACAGGCGTCATTTATGATCCAGGACCTGATGAGGACACTGTTTGCACTCGGAGTGGAACCGCGGGGCTTTCAGAGCTCGGAACTGTTCTCGGCAAGAAAAGAAGAGTACTTAAGCAGGGAGCTTGAACGTTACTATCAGGAAACGAGAAAGATCCTTGCGCAAAACCGTGATAAACTTGACAGGCTCACGGAAAAACTTGAGGAAAAGCATACCCTGACCGGAAAAGAGATCAGGGATGCGATGGACGGAACAAAGCCGGAAGAGACCGGCGGCCATAAGAGTGCTGCCTGAAAAGATCTTTGACAAAATGCGGCAAATGCGAAGGGAGAGGCGGATACGCCTCTCCCTTTTCTACTAAGATATCTTCAATCGTTGTGTGAAACATGCGGGCAAGCGCCAGGCAGTTTTCCAGCTGCGGGAGGCTTTTACCGTACTCCCACCTGTAAACAGCCTGCTTATCGATCATCAGTGCGTCGCTGATCTCGGTGACCCTGATACCGCGCTCGGTCCGCATACGCCGGATGTTCTTTCCGGTCTCCCGGATGTCGATCTGCGGAACTTCCATCATTTACCTCCATAGGCTGAATCGGTCAATGAACGCGGTAATCATACCATAAAAAATGAAGTGAAGAAAAGAGACTGCGAAAAATCGTGCGGTAATGGTAAAGGAATCGTCAGAAATATGCCGTTTCAAATCGGAAAGGGATTGCCTTCAGCAGGGATAAGGGGGATAATGCAGTAAACGGACAAAACAGACGGGCTTCGGTACCGAATAATATTCGGACACGGTTTTCCGGGAGGCTAAAGACATGAAATATGATATGTACAAGCTCCGGCAGGCATTGCAGGATGAATATATGGCGGCAATGGTCGTGGGTTTTTCGGAGGATACCCCCAGTCTCACAGACCTTCAGTTTGCGTCGGATGACTGGATCCTTACGGAGGCAGAACGCCGGGGATTTGATATGGAGGAGTTTGCGCTGAAAGAGGAGGACGGGGTTCCGGACGGGACCGGTTCAGACGACCTTGCACAGGATAAGACGGTGCAGGCGGGGACAGGAACTGCAGATGAAAGCGGATTTCATATGGACCGGTTCTTTTATCTTGAAGAAACTGAGGATGACGATGATATGCCTGCAGGAGGCCTGTGGTGATGGAGATGCAGAAAGAGCTGATCATCGGCGGAAGGCGTGTTTATATCACGGGAAGATCGTACCGCACAGGTCCGGAAGAAAAAACGTACCGCGTTCCTGTTATTTTCTGGCCGGTCTCGGAAGAGCACGGGAGAAGCATCTCCGAATCGGCGGAGTATGCCGCAGCCGGGATCAGCGCATCGACAAGGGAAACGGATGTATATCTGCTGGCGGCATTTGAAATTGAAGACTGGAACCGGGAACTGTCGCCCTGGAAGGCAGAGATCCCGGAGATAGAACAGAGCTTCGGAGGCGGGGCGGATGAAACGCTTCGATGGATCATAAACGAAATGATCCCACGGATGAAATTGACAGCAGGCGGCAGTACAGAGTTATCGTATTATGTCGCCGGGTATTCGCTTGCCGGCCTTTTTGCGCTCTGGTCTCTGACGAAAACGCCGGTGTTTTCAGGAGCTGCAGCCTGTTCGGCGACACAATGGTTTCCCGGCTGGCTGGAATACCTCGAAATGGAAGGTGTCTGCGGCCGGGATCACCATACTGGTGATGACGACGGCAGTATCATCTATTTGAGTCTCGGAGGAAAGGAACATAAGACTTCCAATCCTTTTATTGCAACCATCCTCGAAGCGACGAAGGCCTGTGATGACCTGCTCGATAGGGACAGTACCGTGAGGCGGCATGTGCTGGAAATGAACCGGGGAGGACATTTCTCAGACCCGGACGGACGAGTGGCAAAAGGGGCAGCATGGCTCATCAGGAACGCCTGAAAGTACGGCTGCCGCATACGGAAAAACCAACAGGTCAACATAAAAACAATCTTGAAACAATTTTAAAATTACGGTTGACACTGCATAAATGTCTGTGCTATACTCAATGAGCTTTGAGAAAAGCACAGGCTGATGTAGCACAGGTGGTAGTGCGTCGCATTGGTAATGCGGAGGTCACGAGTCCGAGTCTCGTCATCAGCTCTAAGAAAGCCTTGTTTACAAGGCTTTTTTTGTTTCCTGATCTCTTGCTTCCCGTTTCTTCCTTCTCTGTTCCCTGTTATCAGCCTCGGCAGCAAAGACCTCAACTGCAGCATCAACAAGCTCGTCCGGCCATACTTTGCCTGTGATCATGGTCTCCGCCCATGGGCAGAGTTTTTTGTAATCTGAATCCAGGATCACTGTATAAGGCGGACCGCAGCGGTCATCCACCGACATATACAGATGGCGGCCTTCGCTGATCAGCCTGGTCGGCCATTCGACATCGGGATCATCAACGTGATCGTATATCTCTTTCGTGATCTCATACAGATCATGATTGGGACCGCCTCCGGTCTCCGCTGTGTAGAGACCGGTATCGGGATCAAAGCAGCATCTCCAGCCGTTTCCTTTTTTAAACTCCATGGAAGTACCTCACAATATTTGTTGTGTATTTCTGAAAGTATTCTACCATAGATCTTTCAGCGGGAACAGGCGGTATGTAAAGGAACGGAAGGGCCGATGATTGACCGACATATCATGATATGAGATAATACAGATACCCGTTAAAAGGAGGGATCAGTATGCAGAACATGAAAGCTTTCAGCGGTATCCATCATGTAGCACTAAAGTGCGGAGGAACGGACGAATATGAAAAGGTCGTCTGCTTTTACAGAGACCTTCTCGGACTGGAGACAGTCCGTGCCTGGGGCAGCGGCGACAGCGCCGGCTGCATGCTCGGTGCCGGCAGCGATATCGTGGAGATCTTTGCCGCAGGCAAGGTCGCGGACGGAGCAGGAGGGCTTAACCATTTTGCTTTCGAAACACAGACCGCTGAAGATGTCGATGCATGGCTTGAGAAAGCGAGAGAAGGAGGATATTCCGTGACTCAGGAAGCAAAGGATGTGACCATCGGATCAGTTCCTCCGATGCCGATACGCTGTGCGTTTTTCTGCGGTCCTCTGGGTGAATCCATAGAGCTGTTCTACGTATACTAAAGAGCAGAAATAAATATGTTTACACACAGTATCAAACTTAAAAAACCGGACGGCTATACTGTTTCCGCCATAGAAAAGGTCCCGGAGGATCCGCGCGGGATCGTTATTGCCGTGCACGGCTTTTCAAGCAGCAAGGAATGCCCGACATTCCAGGTGCTGCTGGACCGGCTTCCTGCCGCAGGATACGGGATGATCGGGATCGATCTGCCCGGGCACGGTACGGAAGAGTCGGCTGAGGAACCTTTACGGATCGAAGGTTGTTTAAACAGTATCCGGGCAGCGGAAGAGCATGCCCGCCGGATCTTGCCGGACAAGGAGATCTGTTATTTTGCATCAAGCTTCGGAGCATACAACACCGCTCTTTATATCAGCCGCAGGGAACATGCAGGGCGCAGGGCCTTCTTCCGGAGCGCGGCTGTCAATATGCCGTCACTTTTCATTAAGGAGCATCCCACGGAAAAGGAATTGCAGATGATGTCGGATCTTGAGGAAAAGGGATATTTTGTCACCGGGATCGAGCTCGGAAAGCCTGTGAAGGTCACCCGTGAGATGTATCATGATCTGGAAACGACAGACCTCTTTGATGAGTTCCGGCCGCAGGCATTCGGAAGGCATCTGATCGCAATGGCACACGGCGCAGAAGATGAGATCATTGATCCCAATGAAGCACGGCGCTTTTCAGAGCGTTTTCATATCCCTGCAGTCTTCTTTGAAGGCGAGGGGCACTCATTGAGCAATGATCCGCAGACCCCGTACCGAGTGGCGGAACTTGCGGTCAGGCTGTACGGACAGCCTTTGGTACGATGAACCGTTTTGCTTTTAATATAAGCAGAATTAAACCATATACCGGGGCTTATTATTTTTATTAATAAGGCTTCTTGAATACTTTCATCATTACAAGGAGGCCAAAAGCCTTGTATTGTCTGAAAAGAGCGTTATAATGAAGTAGCAATTCAGAATACGAGGCAGTGTGATCCGCAGCACCGGACCGCGCTGAAGGGTTTATGCCGGATGGCATATGGTTTTATGAGATTTATCAGGAGGATACAACAATGTTAAAGGTTGAGCAGTTTGAATTAAACGGAACAGCGCAGGGCGTATTTCTTCAGGCTCCCGGAGGAGAGGGACATCCGAATATGATCGTCGTGACCTGCAAGAAGGGTTATCTGATGTGCGGATATCTGAACCTTGCAGCAGCCGAGAAGTTCGGCGATGCAGCAGTTGTCGGCGGCGGCGCTGACTTCGATGCGATCCTTGCAAACCCGATCAAGGGCATGACCGCTGCAGCAGCTGAGCTGGGCGTAAAGGAAGGCATGACCGGCGCTCAGGCATGCGAAGTCCTGAACAAATAAGGAAAAAGCTTTTATAGATCAATTGAGATCGAAGAGTCATAAACGAGCCGTGGAAGGATCCGGGAACCATGGCACCTGATGGCTTGATAGGACCCGCGGGGCATGATGCTCCGCGGGTTTTGTGTTCAAAGACGTCCGACATGACAGGCAGACACGGCCTTAAGACCGCCGCGTCACCTAAAGGCTTTGCGGTTGCTTTCATCCGGCACTTGGGTTATGATAGCACAAAAAGCTACAGAGAGTCAGTGTCAAAGACCATGATCATACGCAGAGAATATCATTTTACAGGGATCGTACAGGGCGTGGGTTTCCGCTACAGGGCGCGTCATGCCGCAAACGGCATGGGGATCACCGGATGGGTCCGAAATGAGTGGGACGGTTCCGTTACGATGCAGGCGCAGGGAAGCGGATTTCAGCTTGACCGTCTGCTGGAGGCGGTGAACGGCGGCGACTATATCGTCATCGACGGGATAGAGTCGCGGGATCTGCCGTTAGAGGAGCATGAGTATGGGTTCCACGTCAGATAAGGGGAATGCCGTTTTCCGTGATGCTGAAACCGGAAGAACAGCCGGTTCAGTCCGTGAGTGTATGCGGCAAATAAATGAGACAGGGTCGTCCGGTGAACTTCAGATCGAAATCATACGTTCTTCAAGAAAAACCATTTCTCTCGAGATGAGACCGGGCGGGGTCCTCCGGGTCCGTGCACCGAAGCGGATGTCGGAAAAGGCGGTCATGGATGTGGTGGCAAAACACAGCCTCTGGATCACAAGACGGCTGAAAAAACAGCAGGAGCTCAGGGAAAAAGCCGGAGAGAGTATACAGAACGCCCTCGGTCCCGGGGAGCTTAAAGATCTCAGGAAAAAAGCACGGAAGATCTTTGCGGAACGCACGGAATACTATGCTCCGATCGTCGGAACTGATTACAAAAGCATCAGCATCCGTCTTCAGAAGTCACGCTTCGGGAGCGGTTCCGCAAAAGGCAACCTGAACTTCAACGCGGCACTTTTACTTGCGCCGCCGGAGGTGCTCGACTATGTCGTTGTACATGAGCTGTGCCACCGTCTGGAGATGAACCACTCAGCAGAGTTCTGGCAGGAGGTGGAGAAGGTGCTTCCCGACTACCGCAGTTCAAAAAAGTGGCTGAAGGACAACGGCAGCCTGATCCTTGGACGCTGCGGCATAACATAAACATTATTTACAATACTGATAACAGAAGCAATGATACTGCCTTGCATTTATCACATCACTGTGCTAAACTTAAAGGCAGTTTATTTTTAGAAGGGTTATTGCAATGAGAAAAGCGCTGTTGCTGACAGCAGAGCATAGCAGTGACGATCAGGCAGGGGAGATGCTGCTTTTCTTTTTGTATTCAACTTTTCAGTGATCTTTGGAGAGCCGGGTATTCCCCTGAGGATACTGCGGGTCTCTTTTCTTTACCTCTTTTGCCGGAAGAAAAGGCGGAAGGGGATGCAGCAGCTGCTGCCGCGGCTTAAGCCTTACGGCAGCAATTACGAATAAAAGGTAAGAAGGTAACCAATGACAAGGTATATCATCAAGCGACTGATCCTGGCGGTTCTGACAGTGTTCATCATCGCCGCCATAACGTTCTTTCTCATGCATGCGGTCCCCGGCGGTCCGTTCAACCGTGAGAAGGCGCTTTCCGAAGCGACTATCCAGGCACTTAACGAGAGATACGGTCTCGACAAGCCTCTGATCTCACAGTTTTTCCTGTATCTGCAGGGGATACTGCACGGTGATTTCGGCGTGTCCTTAAAGAACGGACGCGAGATCTCGGCGATCTTTGCCGAATCTTTCCCGATCTCCTGCAAGCTTGGTCTCATGGCGATCGCAGTGGCTCTTGTCACCGGAACGGTGCTCGGCTCTTTCGCTGCGCTTATGCGAAACAAACTGCCGGACAGGATCATTATTTTCCTGACGACCCTTCTTACTTCGATCCCGAGTTTCATCCTGGCGACATTCCTGCTGCTGATCTTCTGTATCGAGCTGGGCTGGGTGCCGGTATGGAGCGCCAATTCTAACAACTATATCCTGCCGGTCCTGGCGCTTGCGGCTTATCCAATGGCATATACGACGAGGCTTGCAAAGAGCAGTATGCTCGACGCACTCGGGCAGGACTATATCCGCACCGCGCGGGCGAAGGGCGTAAATAAGGCCATCATCATCTTCAAGCATGCGCTCCGCAACTCCCTGATCCCCGTCATCACCTATGCCGGCCCGCAGATCGCCTACATCATTACCGGATCGATGGTCATTGAACATGTTTTCACTATCGGAGGTATCGGCAGCAAGTTTGTCAGCGCCATCGGCAACCGTGACTACACGCTGATCATGGCAACGACGATCTTCCTTGCAGTGCTCATGGTAGCGGCCACCCTGATCTGTGATATCGTTTACAAGATCGTTGACCCGAGGATCAAGTTTGACTAAACGACAGACAGCATTTGACTTTTGAAATATCATGCCTCATCACGGCGACCTGTGCATGAGGCATACAGATAGAAGAGAGTAATCATCTTATGGATAATCAGTATAATCCCAACGAAACACCTGAAAAGCGCGCTTTCAGCATGCAGCTGGATCCGGCAATGTTCGAAAAGGCTACGGATGAGGAGAAACAGCAGCAGGAAGTCATGAGCGAGTCCACGACTTTCTTCCGTGACGGAATGCGCCGTCTGAGAAAGAATAAACTCTCCATGTTCGGCATCATCGTTCTGTTCGCGATCCTTATCGGCATCACGGCTGCTCCGCATGTCGTTCCTTACGGCTATGAGGAGATCCTTTCCGTCGAGGGCAAACGTGACAAAGGGGCGAAGAATTTAAAACCCTTCGAATACAGCAAGATGGAAAAACAGTATATCGCGAAGGGCGGTGAGAGATTTCCGCATATTTTCGGTACCGACGAGCAGTGCCGTGATTACTTCATCCGTGTCATATACGGAACCCGTGTCAGTCTGACGGTCGGCTTTTTCGCGAGCATCATCGTCCTCATCATCGGTATGCTTTACGGCAGTATCTCGGGGTATGTAGGCGGAAGGGTCGATATGATCATGATGCGTATCGTGGACGTCATATATTCGCTGCCGGATATGCTGATGGTCATCCTGCTCTCGGTCGTACTTGGCCCGCTGATCACGCTGCCCAAGGAGTCATTCCTGGGCAAGATGGGACCGAACATGCTGTCACTGTTTATCGTCTTCGGCCTGCTCTACTGGGTCGGCATGGCAAGACTGATCCGCGGCCAGATCCTTTCCATCAAGGAAAATGACTATATCCTTGCGGCACAGTCTACCGGCGCTTCCGCCGGGCGGATCATCCGAAAGCACATCATACCGAACTGCCTGTCGGTCATCATCGTTTCGACAGCGCTCCAGATCCCGTCCGCGATCTTTACGGAAAGCTATCTTTCCTTTATCGGACTCGGCGTACAGGCACCGATGCCTTCATTGGGCTCCCTTGCAAATGCAGCCCGCGGCGGTATCAGCTCGTATCCCTATAAACTTGTATTTCCGTCGATCATGATCTGTCTCATCGTGCTGAGTCTCAACCTGCTCGGCGACGGTCTCCGGGACGCCTTTGATCCGAAGCTCAGAAGATAACGGGGTGGCAGACTATGAAAAAATATGAACACTTGCTCAGTGTGCATGATCTGCACACGACATTTACAACAGATAACGGCGAGGTCCATGCGGTCAACGGCGTATCATTCAATCTGGACGCCCATAAGGTGCTCGGCATCGTCGGCGAGTCGGGTTCCGGCAAGTCGGTCACGGCATATTCCGTGATGCAGATCCTGGCGGAAAACGGAAGGATCTCCGGCGGCAGCATCATTTATAAAGGAGAAGACATCTCCAAATGGGACGAAAAGAAGATGGCTGGTTTCCGCGGAAAGAACTGTTCCATCATTTTCCAGGACCCGATGACTTCACTGAATCCGGTCTTTACGGTCGGCAATCAGCTCATGGAAGCGATCACGCTCCACACCGACAAGCGCGGCGCCGCGGCAAGGGCGCGGGCGGTCGAGATGCTGGAACTGGTCGGAATCAACGAGCCGGAGAAGCGTTTAAAGCAGTATCCGTTCGAGCTTTCCGGCGGTATGCGCCAGAGAGTCATGATCGCCATGGCACTGGCCTGCGAGCCGGACATCCTGATCGCGGATGAACCGACGACGGCGCTGGATGTAACGATACAGGCACAGATCCTCGAACTGATGCTGGATATCCAGAAGAAGCTCGGAATGGCGATCATTATGGTCACCCATGATCTGGGCGTTATTGCCGAGATGTGTGACGAGATCATCGTCATGTACGGCGGCCGTGTCTGTGAGCGCGGTACGGCGGACGAGATCTTCTATAATCCGAAACACGAATATACCAAAGGACTGCTGCATTCGATCCCGAGCGTAAAAGGCTCGAGGGAAAAGCTCCAGCCGATCGAAGGAACTCCGATCAACATGCTGAATATGCCGAAGGGCTGCGCTTTCTGCCCGCGGTGCAAGGAAGCCATGAAGATCTGTCTTGAAGCGGTTCCGGAAGAATTGTTTATCAATCAGGATCATGCGGCGGCGTGCTGGATCAATGTCCGTGACGGGATCACGGGCGGACCTGCCGTTCAGAAAGAAGAGGAGGTGGTAACAAATGGCTGAGCATCTGCTGGAAGTTGAACACCTCAAACAGTATTTCCCGGTCAGGGACGGATGGTTTTCAACCAAGCCTCTGAAAGCCGTTGATGACGTCTCTTTTTCGATCGATCCCGGTGAGACCCTTGGCCTTGTCGGCGAGTCCGGCTGCGGCAAGACGACTGTCGGAAGAAGTATTCTCAGACTTTATGAGCCGACAGACGGAGTAGTCCGTTTCGAAGGCGAGGAAGTGAATTCCCGCAACATCCATCAGCTCAGGCGCAAAATGCAGATGGTGTTCCAGGATCCGTATTCATCGCTCAACCCCCGTATGACGGTCGAGGACATCATCGGAGAGCCGCTGGATGTCCATCATCTGTATCAGGGCCGCGGCGAGCGCCGTGACAAGATCCTGGAACTGATGGGACTCGTCGGACTGAACGCAGAACATGCGACCCGTTATGCGCATGAGTTTTCGGGAGGACAGCGCCAGCGTATCGGTATCGCGAGAGCACTCGCGGTCAATCCCAAGTTCATCGTCTGCGATGAGCCGGTGTCCGCACTGGACGTGTCCATTCAGGCACAGGTCATCAACATGTTTGAAGAACTGCAGGAGAAGCTGGGCGTGGCATACCTTTTCATTGCCCATGACCTTCTTGTCGTACGTCATATTTCCAAAAATATCGCGGTCATGTATCTCGGACATATGGTCGAGACTGCAGAGGCGAACGAACTGATGGACCATCCGATCCACCCGTATACTGAATCCCTGCTTTCCGCCGTGCCGATCCCGGATCCGAAGATCGCGAGACAGAAGAAGAGGATCATGCTCGAAGGAAACGTACCGAGCCCCCTGAACATGCCGACCGGATGTCCTTTCCGTACCCGCTGCAATTATGCGACGGACCGCTGTGCGGAAGCGTGCCCGGAACTCACCGATCGCGGCAACGGCCATAAGGTCGCATGCTGGAACCGGTAAACATGCTTTATTGCATGCAGATGCTTTTGCTCCGGAATAATTCGGGAGCAGAGTACTGCAGATCTAATAAAGAAAACAAATCTTCGGGCCAGTTCATGACCCGGACAAGTATTCTCAAAGGAGGAAAAGAAACACTATGAAAAAGCAACTTGCACTTGTTCTTGCTGCAGTCATGGTAAGTGCTTCTCTGGCAGCCTGCGGATCAAGCGGCGGCGCAGCTGAGACCACGGCAGCTCCGGCAGCTACCGAGGCACCTGCAGAGACCGAAGCGGCTGAGACTGAAGCGGCTGAGACTGAAGCGGCAGAGACCGAGGCTGCAGAAGCAGCTGAAGAAGCTCCCGATGCAGCAGCTCTTGTCAGCGACGCATTTATTGATCCGGTCAATGACTGGGCAAAGTATGACGAGCTGATCGCTGAGATCAAGGCGGAGACCGACATGGCTCACCGTACTGAGCTGATGCATCAGGCAGAGGACATCCTTATGTCCAACTACGCTGTTATTCCGGTCTACTATTACAATGACCTCTACATGGAGAAGGACTATGTCAAGGGCGTATATGCAAATGCATTCGCAACCAAGTTCTTCATGTATGCCGAGCTTGAGAACGGTTCCGACACCCTTCGTCTGAACCTTGCTTCCGAGCCGGATTACCTTGATCCTGCTCTGAACTCTTCCGTAGACGGTGCCTGCCTTGCGGCGAACTCCTTCTCCGGTCTTTATACCTATGACTCAGAAGGCAAGCCGGTTCCGGCATGCGCTGAGAGCTATGAGGTATCCGAGGACGGCCTGACCTACACCGTTAAGCTGAAGGAAGGCCTTAAGTGGTCCGACGGTTCCGATCTTACCGCAAACGATTTTGTTTACAGCTGGAAGAGAGCTACCGATCCCAAGACCGCTGCTGACTACGAGTACATGTTCTCCGGTTTCGACGGATATGGCGACGGCAACATCAATGTTACCGCGATTGACGACACCACTCTTGAATTCGTCCTTGCTGCTCCGTGCGCATACATGGAAGACCTGATGGCATTCCCGACCTTCTATCCGGTCAAGCAGGAAGCTGTCGAGTCCTATGCGGACTGGGAGACCACCCCGGGCGGATGGTGCCAGGAAGCAGGTTTCGTTTCCAACGGCGCATATGTCTGCACCGGCTGGAACCATGACACCTCTATGACCTATGAGAAGAACCCGTATTTCTGGGATGCTGACAATGTCAAGATCGAAAAGCTTGAGTTCATGCTTTCCGCAGATGACACCGCTATCTACTCTGCATACAATGCAGGCGACGTCGACTTTATCGACACTGTTCCGACCGACGAGGTCCAGACCCTGATCGACTCCCAGAATCCGGAGTTCAAGATCATCGACGAGCTCGGCACATACTACATCGCATTCAACGTCAACTCCAAGCTCTTCGAAGGCAAGACCCCGGAGCAGGCAGCATGCATGCGTGAGGCTATCAACCTCCTCATCGACAGAGACTATATCGTTGAGAACATCGGCCAGACCGGACAGGTCATCGCTACCTCCTACATCCCGCTTGGCATGATGGACGGCAACGGCGGTATCTTCAAGGATGATCCGGCAGTAGGATACTATGACGCATATGCGATCAACAATGACTACGAGGGAACCATCGCAAAGGCTACCGAGCTGATGAAGGCGGCGGGCTTCGAGTTCGACGAGGACGGCACGCTTTCCGATGCTACCCCGCTTGAAATCGAGTACCTGACCAACGAGAGCTCAGGACACGTTGCGATCGCAGAGTCCCTGCAGCAGGACCTTGACGCTATCGGCATCAAGATCTCCATCCAGGTTCAGGACTGGAACGTCTTCCTTGAGGAGCGTAAGAACGGTAACTTCGATATGGCACGTGAAGGCTGGATCGCTGACTTCAACGACCCGATCAACATGCTTGAGATGTTCACCACCACTTCCGGCAACAACGACCCGCAGTACGGCCGCAAGTGATCCGGTAAGTGATGCGCATCAGAACAGATGCGCCATGATCTCAAAGATCGACAGAGTACACCCGGTTATGTTTCAATGCATAACCGGGTGTTTTGTATAATCAGCAATAGCATCTTGTGCATAATGTTGGAAAGCGGAACGAAATAACGATAATGTATTAACAGATTTGCTGAAAATGTGTTATACTGTGATCGGAAATATGGATTTCGTAGAAAAATCTCATATAGCATGATCAGTAAAGGAGGAAACCCATGGGCAAATTTGTTGTATCACAGGCAAAAACAGGCATCAAGTTCAATCTGAAGGCATCAAACGGCCAGATCATCGCGACCTCACAGGTCTATAAATCCCTGAAGAGCTGTCTTGCGGGCGTACAGAGCGTGATCACCAACAGTGCGGTCGCACCGGTAGAAGACCAGACAGTCGAAGGCTTCAAAGCCGAGAAATGCCCTAAGTTCGAGGTCTATACCGATAAAGCCGGCGAGACCCGTTTCCGCCTGAAGGCAAAGAACGGCCAGATCATTGCGACGGGCGAAGGATATAAGTCTCTGAAGTCCTGCCTGAACGGTATCGAGAGTATCCGCAAGAATGCGGCGGCGGGAGAGGTCGTACAGGATCTGTAATGCCGGGAGCAGCTGCTGTCTGATACGGCATGTCACTGCTGACCGGAACATTCAGTCCTGCGGCACCATCTCTGCGACTTCAAGTACATCGCCGCGGACATAGAAACGAACGTCATAATTGCAGTAATAGAATCCGTAGCGGCGTTTGCCGTCATTGTCCGCGTCATAGCGGGGACGGGGGTCCGCACGCAACACTTCATACAAAGCTTCCTGCTGCGATGAGCTCAGGGAGCTTTTTCTGATGAGTTCTTTCGGATCCGTCACGGTGAGATCCTGGAACGGTGTTTCGGCAACGAAACCGTTCCTTGCATCGGGGTGGGAATCATAAATGCTGATATAAGGTTTGATATCGTAGACAGGGGTGCCGTCCATCATATCGATGCCTGAAACGTGAAGCACGGGGCCTTTGTCTTCTGTCATCTCGATCCTGTCAAGCCGTACGGAACTTAAGCCGATGCTGTTCGGCCGGAAAGGGGAGCGGGTCGCCCATACGCCTACGTGCGTCCTGCCTCCGAGCCTCGGCGGCTTGGACGTGGCTGACCAGTCTTCCCGGTGCGCGAGGGAAAAATCCCACAAAAGCCACAGGTGGCTGAAACCGTCAAGCCCCTTCACGCCCTCAGGGTTGCGATAATAAGGCTCAAAAACAATGCGGCCTTTCAGTCCTTCTACAAGACCGCTCTGCCTCGGCAGACCGAACTTGGTCGGAAAATCCGTATAAATATGTGCTACCGGTCTGATCTCCATCCGGGAACCTCCTCGAAATATTTGAAGTATGCAGTGATTCAAAAACATAGTAGAAGCTGTTAAAGACAGCGTTTACGCGCTTTGCCGTGGTTTTGCTTTTCAATGCGGCGCGGTTATGATAAAATCAGCTGTACTGATATTAGAGTCTATCATAAAGGCGGCAGGCGGTTCAAGAGCCGCCGGGAGGAGATACAGTTATGTCTGTGAATGAGCAGAAGATTGAAGGACGGAACGCGGTGCTCGAGGCGCTCCGTGCAGACAGAAGCGTTGACCGGGTACTGATCCTTGACGGAGCGCATGACAATGCGCTCGGAAGCATTATCCGCGAGGTGAAAAAACATCCCGAGACCAAGCTCGACTTTGTACAGAAAAAGAAGCTGGACGACTTAAGCGAGACCGGCAAGCACCAGGGCGTGATCGCATTTACGGCAGCACATGACTACGCTTCCGTGGATGATATTCTTGCAAATGCGCGTGAAAAAGGCGAAGACCCGTTTATTTTCATCCTTGACGGGATCGAGGACCCGCACAATCTCGGCGCGATCATCCGTACGGCAAACCTTTGCGGGGCGCACGGCGTCATAATTCGTCTGAACCGGGCAGTGGGCCTTACGGCCGTTGTTTCCAAGGCGTCAGCCGGCGCGCTCAACTATACGCCGGTAGCGAAGGTGACCAATATCAAAGCGACGATCGATTCCCTTAAAAAAGAAGGCCTGTGGTTCGTCTGCGCGGATATGGGCGGAGAAACGATGTACCGGATGAACCTGAAAGGTCCGGTCGGCCTCGTCATAGGAAATGAAGGAAAAGGCGTATCGGAACTTGTGAAGAAGAACTGCGACATGATCGCTTCGATCCCCATGTACGGAGATATCGACTCCCTGAACGCTTCCGTGGCGACCGGCGTTCTCGCCTGGGAGATCGTCAGGCAGAGGCATTTCACTTAATTAAACTGACACAAGCACGCAATAATATGGTATAATACCATTTTGATTATTAGTTATTAAATGGTCTACGGACCGGATGAAGGAGCAGACTATGGCAGATGACAAGATGAAGATGACAGGCGCAAATGCTGACGCAGCGGCAGAAAATGCCGGCGAGGTCATTTCCAAGAACTTTATAGAGCGTGAGATCGACAAGGATCTGGCAGAGGGGGTTTACGACCATGTATGCACCCGTTTCCCGCCCGAGCCGAACGGATATCTTCATATCGGCCACGCCAAGTCGATCCTTTTGAACTACGGGCTTGCAGAAGAATACGGCGGAACCTTCCATTTCCGCTTTGATGATACCAACCCCGTCAAGGAAAAGACGGAGTTCGTCGATTCCATCGTGGCGGATGTTGAGTGGCTTGGCGCAAAGTATGTCGGCGGCGTGCTGTTCGCGTCCAATTACTTTGACGAGATGTACGAGAAGGCCGTGCTCCTGATCAAAAAGGGCAAGGCATATGTTTCCGACCTGACGGCAGACGAGATCAGGGCGACCCGCGGCGATTTCAAAACTCCCGGCAAGGAAGATCCGGGCCGCAGCCGCAGTGTCGAGGAAAATCTCCGGCTCTTCGAGGAGATGAAGGAAGGCAGGTATGAGGACGGTTCCAAGGTTCTCCGAGCAAAGATCGACATGGCGTCCGGCAATATCAACATGAGGGATCCGGTCATCTACCGTATCGCCCGCCTGACCCACCACAATACCGGAGACAAGTGGTGCATCTATCCGATGTATGACTATGCGCATCCGATCGAGGATGCGATCGAAGGCATTACCCACAGCATCTGTACGCTTGAGTTCGAAGACCACCGTCCGCTTTACGACTGGGTCGTAAAGGAGTGCGAGTACAAAGAGCCGCCGCGCCAGATCGAGTTCGCAAAGATGTACCTGACCAATGTCGTTACCGGAAAGCGCTATATCAAGCGCCTTGTCGAGGACGGTATCGTGGACGGCTGGGACGATCCCCGTCTTGTCACGATCGCGGCCCTCAGACGCCGCGGCTATACGCCGGAAGCCATCCGTAAATTCGTGGAGCTTGCGGGCGTTTCCAAGGCAGATTCCAGCTGTGAGCTCGATATGCTCGAATACTGCATCCGCGACGACCTCAAGCTCAAGAAACCCCGTATGCTTGCAGTGCTCCACCCTGTGAAGCTTATTATCGACAATTATCCCGAAGGCGAGAGCGAACTCCTTGATATGCCGAATAATCTGGAAGTTCCGGAGATGGGCACCCGCAAGGTCAGCTTCGGCCGCAATCTCTGGATCGAACAGGATGATTTCATGGAGATTCCGCCGCACAAGTATTTCCGTATGTTCCCGGGCAATGAGGTACGCCTGATGGGGGCATACCTTGTGAAATGCACCGGCTGCGACAAGGATGCGGACGGCAATGTCATTGCCGTACACGCAACTTACGACCCTGAGCAGAAGTCGGGTTCCGAGACACGCAAGGTCAAGGGCACGATCCACTGGGTCAATGCCGACGACTGCTTCGATGCGACGGTCCGTCTCTATGAGAACCTGGTCGATGAGGAAAAAGGCAAGCTCGACGCCAACGGAAACCTCAACCTGAACCCGAATTCACTGACCATTCTTGAAGGCTGCAAGCTGGAGCCGGCGCTGAAAGATACAAAGGCATATGACAGCTTCCAGTTCGTCCGCAACGGATACTTCTGCGTGGACAGCCATGATTCCAGGCCGGGCGTCCCGGTGTTTAACCGTGTCGTAGGCCTGAAGAGCAGCTTCAAGATGCCGAAATAAGCTCCCCACATTTTTCGGGAGCACATTTACTGATCACCGAATACACAATTTATGTCAGACACCAATCAACAACAATTAAAGAGCGTGATCCAGCTGGAGCATGAGCGGGCGGGCATCAACACGGACATCGGCATGATCGTCCCGGAGAGCCTGCAGCAGAAGGCTGCCGTTGTGACGGCCGATCAGGACGAGGAACAGACAGCGCTCAGGGAGTCTGTCATTCAGCCGAGGACACTGGAAGAGCCGGTGTCCACAACGCCGGATGACCTGTTTAACGACCTGATCCGCATATTCCGGCGCTATCGTCCGGATGACGACATTACCCGCATCCGTATGGCCTATGACGTCGCACGCGAACAGCATAAGGACCAGAAGCGCAAGTCCGGTGAGCCCTACATTATCCATCCGCTGAATGTCGCGATCATCCTGGCGGAAATGGAGATGGATCCCGAGACCCTGATCGCTGCGCTCCTGCACGATGTGGTCGAGGATACGGACATGACCCTCGACCAGGTCGAAGAGCTCTTCGGCGAAGACGTCGCAGTCATGGTCAACGGCGTCACCAAGCTGACCCAGATCAACTACAATGCGGACAAGATCGAAGTCCAGGCGGACAATCTCCGCAAGATGTTCGTGGCAATGGCCAAGGACATCCGCGTCGTCATCATCAAGCTTGCCGACCGCCTTCATAATCTCAGGACCCTGCAGTATCAGTCCAAGGCAAAACAGGAGGAGAAAGCCAGGGAGACCCTTGATATCTACAGTCCGCTGGCGGAGCGTCTCGGTATCAGCAAGATGAAGATCGAGCTCGATGACATTTCGCTCAAATATCTGAAGCCGGACGTGTACCGGGAACTCGTTGACAAGATCGCCCTCAAGAAAGAGGAACGTGAGCAGATCATCGCCGATATCGTCAGTGAAGTCTCCGAACATCTGCAGAAGGCCGACATCAACGCGGTCATGATGGGAAGGGTCAAGCACTTCTTCAGCATTTACAAGAAGATGGTCAAACAGGGCAAGACCGTGGACCAGATCTACGATCTGTTCGCCGTGCGTATCCTTGTGGAAAGCGTTAAGGACTGCTACGCGGCGCTGGGTGTCATCCATGAGCTCTACAAGCCCATTCCCGGCCGCTTCAAGGATTATATCGCGATGCCCAAGCCGAATATGTACCAGTCGCTTCACACGACGCTGATCGGCAGGGACGGCACGCCTTTTGAGATCCAGATCCGTACCTTCGAGATGCACCGCGTCGCGGAATTCGGTATCGCAGCTCACTGGAAGTACAAGGAGAGCGGCGGATCCACCCAGAAGGCGGACAGTGTCGATGACGAGAAGATGGCATGGCTCCGCCAGGTCCTGGAATGGCAGAAGGATACCGAGGACGGCAAGGAATTCCTGAACCTGGTCAAGTCCGATTTCGACCTTTTTAATGAGAATGTTTACTGCTTTACGCCGACCGGCGATGTCAAGAGCCTTCCGATGGGTTCGACGCCGATCGACTTCGCGTACAGCATCCACTCCGCCGTCGGCAACAAGATGGTTGGCGCCCGTGTCAACGGCCGTCTGGTCCCGATCGACTATAAACTGGAAAACGGCGACCAGATCGAGATCGTGACATCCCAGAACTCCAAGGGTCCCAGCCGCGACTGGCTTGCCATGGTCAAGTCCACCCAGGCACGAAGCAAGATCAACGCCTGGTTCAAGACTGAGAACAAGGATGAAAACATCGCGCGCGGCAAGGAAGCCATCGAGCGCTACTGCCGGCAGAAGGGATACATCTTAAGTGACCTGATGAAGCCGGAGTGTGTGGAAGCGGTCCTGCAGAGATATGCGCTGAAGGACTGGACAGCAGTACAGGCTTCCGTAGGACACGGCGGACTCAAGGAGAGCCAGATCGTAGGCAAGCTTCATGAGACGCTCGTCAAGATGGAGAAGCGCAGCCAGACCGATGAAGATATCTTAAAGGCACACGGGTCGGGCGAGATCCAGGATATTACGAATCCGAGCGTGAAAAAGAGCCTGAGAGGAGGCATCGTCGTCAGGGGCATCGATGACCTGTCCGCACGCTGCGCGCACTGCTGCAATCCCGTGCCTGGAGATGAGATCGTCGGTTTTGTGACCCGCGGCAGAGGCATCACGGTACACCGCACCGACTGCATCAATATGATCAACCTGCCGCCGGACGAGCGAAACCGCCTGATCGAAGCCGAATGGGATACTTCGATCGAGGAGAGCAACGACACTTACTCCGCGGAGATCCGCATCTACTGCAACAACAGGATCGGCCTGCTGGTCGACATTTCCCGTGTCTTTACCGAGGCTGACATAGATATCACCAGCATCAATCTGAAGAACGCCAAGAAAGGAACCGCCACTCTGACGCTGACCTTCGATATCCACGGCAAGGACGAACTTGCGCATGTACTCGAAAAGCTCCGCTCGATCAAAGACGTTCTGGATGTCACCCGTACGACGGGGTGATAAAGAACAAACGCACCGGTGTACGTTTTACATGGGTTTTGATCTGCAGGTGGATGATGTGATGCGTTTACAGCCTTTGTTTCATCGGATGGTGGATGATAAACTTCCGTCAGATTGCATGAAACCCGTTTCTGTGTGAATCGGAGGACAAGACGATATTTAAAGAAATGAAAGCAGCCGGAATGTCAGATGATACATTTCCGGCTGCTTTTTTCAAAGATAAGACAGGAGGATTTCCGTGATCCTTGTTCGGAACCATAACTTCATTACATATGAGAATGACATACGCGCACTGCTTCAGTCCTTTTTTCCGGGAGAGGAGATCCGCTGCTGCGGCTGCGGAGAGGAAGCTTTGATCGACGTGGATGCGATCTGTCTCAACGTCTGCCGAAGTGCAGAGCGTTTTACGGATAAAAGCGCCGTCAAGCTGGCGCTTTACCGGTATCTGCAGCAGCTTACTGGGAGGGATCTTCCATGGGGGACACTCACCGGCATCCGCCCGGTCCGGATCGTTGAGATGATGGAGGCAAAGGGTCTGGACGGTGAAGCGGCACGGAGAAAGATCCGGGAAATGTTTGCCGTATCCGAAGAGAAACTCGATCTGATGTTTGCCATCCATGAAAGGGAGCAGGATGTGCTTGAGAGACTGGACGGATATAGAGATGGGTACAGCATTTATATAAATATCCCGTTTTGCCCGACAAGGTGCCTGTACTGCAGTTTCACTTCCAATCCGATCGAACTGTGGGAGTCGAGAGTGGAAGAGTATATGGAAGCGATGCGCCGGGAATTGGTGCAGGTACGGGAACTTTGTTCCAAAAAGCTGCAGACGGTCTATATAGGAGGCGGTACACCGACGGCGCTCAGCGCCCATGAGCTGGATAAACTGCTTACGATGACGGAGGAGGTCTTCGGAAAAGAGAAGACTGACGAAGAACACACCGGGACTCTTCCGAGGATCGGGGTCCGGGAGTTTACGGTCGAATCCGGCAGACCGGACAGTATCACCGCGGAAAAACTGGCTGTTATGAAAAAACACGGTGTGGACCGCATCAGCATCAACCCGCAGACCATGCATCAGAAGACCCTTGATCTGATCGGACGCCGGCATACCGTGGAGCAGACGATCAAAGCTTACGAGCTGGCGCGCAATATGGGGTTTGACAACATCAATATGGATCTGATCATGGGACTTCCGGGGGAGGATCTTGCAGACGTCCGTCAGACGCTTCGTGAGATCATGAGGCTCAGGCCTGACAGTCTGACAGTACATGCCCTCGCAGTCAAGCGTTCTTCCAGACTGAGCACGGAAGGCAGAGCCTGGGGCGCAGACGGGACCGGACGCAAAGGCCAGGATGCGGAGAGCGGAGCGGAAGCGGGAGCCATGATCCGCCTCGGAGCAGAGACAGCGGCTGCGCTTGGCCTGGAGCCTTATTATCTTTACCGGCAGAAGAACATGGCGGGGAATCAGGATAATGTCGGTTATGCGTTACCCGGAAAAGAGAGCATTTACAATATCCTTATGATGGAGGAAAAACACACGGTCATCGGTGTGGGCGCCGGGGCATCGACAAAACTGATAAGCTATGCACAGCCTGAGGAGAATACAGATG
The DNA here is from genome assembly GCA_017388745.1 of Lachnospiraceae bacterium. GTDB lineage: Bacteria > Bacillota > Clostridia > Lachnospirales > Lachnospiraceae > Avilachnospira. Next base: position 24,141 of record JAFPHE010000033.1, read on the forward strand.
AAGAAACTGCTGCCGGCACGGGCCTGAAAAAGACTGTCCGGCGCTTCGAGAACATCAAAAACATCGGAGATTATCTTGCGAGGATCGATGAACTGCTGGATAAAAAGAAGGCATTCCTCGGGGGAGAGAGATGAATGGATCCGACGCGTACAGCATTGCCGCACACGCGCCGTCCTTTCCGAACCTGTTCATGATAAAGTGCGATTGTATTTTTGTTGGCGGATTGTATTTATATTGTATTTGACTATAATATCTATTAAGAATTAGTATAAAATATAATCTATAAACAGATCCGGCGAAACAGGCGGATCCTGAAATGATATGTGTGAACACAAAACAGATTCATCGCTTTTTTCTATAGACAAATTGTATGAAAAGCAGTACACTTGTAAGGATGTTAAATTTTTAACCGGTGCACAGTAACCATACGGTTAACAGCATATATTTCACTATCTTCAGGAGGTACAACCTATGGCAAGAAAAATGAAGACCATGGATGGCAACCAGGCAGCAGCTCATGCTTCCTATCCGTTTACCGAAGTTGCCGCCATGTTCCCGATCACGCCGTCATCCGTCATGCCCGAGCATGTCGATGAGTGGGCTTCCCAGGGCAGACTCAATCTGTTCGGACAGCCGGTGCAGATCACGGAAATGCAGTCCGAGGGCGGCGCGGCAGGCGCTGTTCACGGTTCTCTGGCAGCAGGCGCTCTGACCGCGACCTATACTGCATCACAGGGTCTGCTTCTCATGATCCCCAACCTTTATAAGATCGCCGGCGAGCAGCTTCCCGGCGTGTTCCACGTATCTGCACGTGCGCTGGCTACCCATGCGCTCAGCATTTTCGGCGACCATCAGGACATCTACGCATGCCGCCAGACCGGCTGCGCAATGCTCTGCGAGTCTTCCGTACAGGAAGTCATGGACCTGACTCCCGTAGCGCATCTTTCCGCGATCAAGGGAAAGATCCCGTTCATCAACTTCTTTGACGGTTTCCGTACCTCTCACGAGATCCAGAAGATCGAAGTCTGGGAGAATGAGGACCTTGTGGATCTTCTCGACTATGATGCGATCAAGGATTTCAGAGATCATGCGCTCAATCCGAATCATCCGTGCGAGAAGGGCTCCGCTCAGAACCCGGATGTCTTCTTCCAGGCCCGTGAGGCATGCAACCCGTTCTACGACGCTATGCCGGCGATCGTCCAGGAGTATATGGACAAGATCAATGCCAAGATCGGTACGGATTACAAGCTGTTCAACTATTACGGCGCTCCGGATGCAGAGCACATCATCATCGCCATGGGTTCCGTCAACGAGACCATCGAGGAGACTATCGACTACCTTGCAGCCAAGGGAGAGAAGGTCGGCCTGATCAAGGTCCGTCTGTACAGACCGTTCGATAAGGAAGCATTCCTTGCAGCGATCCCGGATACTGTCAGGCAGATCTCTGTTCTTGACCGTACCAAAGAGCCGGGCGCACTCGGCGAGCCGCTGTATCTCGATGTCGTCGCTGCACTCAAGGAGACAAAGTTCGAAAAGATCCCGGTATTCGGCGGCCGTTACGGCCTCGGTTCCAAGGACACCGCTCCGAACCAGATCATCGCGGTATTCCACAACACCGACAAGAAGCGCTTCACCATCGGCATCAACGATGACGTTACCTATCTGAGCCTGCCGCTCGGCGAGGATGTCGTCACCACTCCGGAAGGCACCACCAACTGTAAGTTCTGGGGCATTGGTGCGGACGGTACCGTCGGTGCAAATAAGAACACCGGCAAGATCATCGGCGACAATACCGACATGTACAGCCAGGCTTACTTCGATTATGACTCCAAGAAGTCCGGCGGCGTGACCATGAGCCACCTCCGCTTCGGCAAGAAACCGATCAAGTCCACCTACCTGATCAAGAGAGCGAACTTCGTTGCCTGCCATAAGCAGGAGTACATCCGCAAGTACAACATGGTTCAGGAACTGGTCGACGGCGGCACCTTCCTTCTGAACTGCCAGTGGGATAAGGATGAGCTCGAGAAGCATCTTCCGGGCCAGGTTAAGAAGTACATCTATGATCACAAGATCAATTTCTATACCATCGATGCAGTTAAGCTCGGCATCGAGACCGGCATGGGACCGACCCGTGTCAATACCATCCTTCAGTCCGCATTCTTCAAGCTGACCGGCATCATCCCCGAGGAGAAGGCCATCAGCCTGATGAAGGAAGCGGCAGAGAAGACCTACGGCCGTAAGGGCGAGGAAGTCGTTAAGACCAACTGGGCAGCGATCGATGCAGGCGCTCAGCATGTAGTAAAGATCGATGTTCCGGAGTCCTGGAAGGACGGCGTCGATGAAGGACTGGATTATCCGGTAGCGGAAGGCGCAAACAAGGAAGTCGTTGATTTCGTCAACGGCGTTCAGGTCAAGGTCTCCGCACAGGAAGGCAACTCCCTTCCGGTCTCCGCATTCAAGGCGTATGTCGACGGCTCCACACCGTCCGGTTCTTCCGCATATGAGAAGCGCGGTATCGCAGTCAATGTTCCGGTATGGGATGCCGATAAGTGCGTACAGTGTAACCGCTGCTCTTATGTCTGCCCGCATGCAGTCGTCCGTCCGATCGCTATGACCGAGGAAGAGGCTGCCAAGGCACCGGCAAGCCTCGTTGTAAAGCCGATGATCGGTATGCCGGACAAGAAGTTCGCGATCGTGATCAGCACTCTGGATTGTACCGGATGCGGATCCTGCGCAAATGTCTGCCCGGGCAACAAGGAAGGCAAGGCTCTTGTCATGAAACCGCAGGCAGAGGCTGCATTCCAGCAGGAAGGCTTCACCTTCGGCATGACCGTGACCGAGAAGCAGGATGTTATCGACAAGTTCAAGATCGCTACGGTCAAGGGATCCCAGTTCCGTCAGCCGTACCTCGAGTTCTCAGGCGCATGCGCTGGCTGCGGCGAGACTCCGTATGCTAAACTGGTCACCCAGCTGTTCGGTGATCGTATGTACATCGCAAATGCTACCGGCTGTTCCTCCATCTGGGGCAACTCTTCACCGTCCACACCGTACACCTTCAACAAGCAGGGCAGAGGCCCGGCGTGGGATAACTCCCTGTTTGAGGATAACGCGGAGTTCGGTTTCGGTATGCTGCTCGCACAGAATGCGATCCGCGACCGCCTGAAGGATAAGGTCGCAAAGCTGGCTGAGTCTACTGCCAATGAGGCAGTCAAGGCAGCTGCTAAGGAATACCTTGAGACCTTTGACATCGGCGCAAGCAATACGGCTGCCTCCGACAAGCTCATTGCCGCTCTGGAAGCATGCGGATGCGATGAGGGCAAGGAGATCCTGATCGAGAAGGATTATCTTGCAAAGAAGAGCCAGTGGATCTACGGCGGCGACGGCTGGGCATATGATATCGGTTACGGCGGACTGGATCACGTCCTTGCAGCTAACCTGGATATCAATGTCATGGTCTTCGATACCGAGGTTTATTCCAACACCGGCGGACAGTCCTCCAAGGCTACCCAGCCCGGCGCAGTGGCACAGTTCGCAGCAGCCGGCAAGGTCGTCAAGAAGAAGGATCTTGCAGCTATCGCCATGAGCTACGGATATATCTATGTTGCACAGATCTCTATGGGTGCAGATATGGCACAGGCAGTCAAGGCGATCGCCGAGGCTGAGGCTTATCCGGGTCCGTCCATTGTCATTGCTTACGCTCCGTGTATCAACCACGGCATCAAGAAAGGCATGGGCAAGTCCCAGGATGAAGAGAAACTTGCGGTCGAGTGCGGCTACTGGCAGAACTTCCGCTTCAATCCGGCTCTGGACAAACCGTTTACTCTGGACAGCAAGGCACCTGACTTCTCCAAGCATGCAGAGTTCCTGAACGGTGAAGTGCGTTACAGCTCACTTGCACTGAAGGATAAGGAGCGTGCAGCATGGCTGCAGGCAGAGAACCTGAAGAAGGCAGAAGAGCGCCGCGCTTATCTTGAGAGCCTGAACGAGGTATACAACAAATAAGCATCGTCCTGCAGACCCGGACCGTCAGAGGTTCTGATGGCCGGTGACAGAACGTGATCAAAGAAAAGGCCGTTGTGCTGTGGTTCAAAACCACGGCACAGCGGCCTTTTAGGGTTTCTGCAGACATCGGTCGGTGCAGAGGGAACGAGCATCAATAGCTTTGCTGCGAGTTTGCTTTAATATCTGCTTCGTCAATACCGAAGTATTCGATGATAAATGCGGGGATGCGGTTCCGGTCGAGCGAAAGACTGTAGGCATAGTATTCGATACTGCCGTCATTGTCGTACCAGTAACCATCGCTGCTGCCGGACGGGTATGTATCTGATTTCAGATCCGTATATTCCGCGACGGCAATGTCCTGCTGTCCGTTGGCAGGGACCGGTTCAGGAAAAGATGCTCCGTAAACAGGTTCATTTCCGGTTTCGTTTTTGCCTTCATCATTGCTTTCGTCTGAAGATGCGCCGCCGGAAGCACCATCACTGCCGGAATCGGTTCCGATACCTTCGGTACGGTTGCGTACGGATACGTTCAGCCCGTTATAGACCGGACCCATGCCGTTTTGGCAGTTGAGACTTGTGATCACAGCTGCATCAAGCACTTCACGGATCTGTTCCCGGTCACTGATCACGAGCGGCGCTTTCCTTGCGGCTTCTGTTGCTTCCCAGTCGAGCCCGGGGAAATTGCGGGAGTCACTGATAACGACAGAGCCGATGTGCTCCGGTTCCAGTGCTGTATTCAGACGTATACCGTTCTGCTCCAGGATGCCGATCGTCTTTACAAAGGACGGATAGACAGGGTAGTAATCCACATCGTTCATCCAGCCGTAATAGCCGTCCTGTGTACGGATCCAGTCGGCGATCGCCTGAAAATCCCTGCTCTTGAACTGCAGGCCGGCTACAGGCATCTCGCTGCGCCTGGTTTCTGCGGTGAGTGTGGCAAACTCGGCCTGATAAGCCTGAAGGAGGGCGGCAGCATCAGGTACTGCGCCTGAAGGATCAGAAGTTTCCGCGGCGTTTTCCGGATCAGCGAAACGAACATGTTCATAACCGCTTATGTCCTGATAGTTGGCACCGGAAAGTTCTTCCGGCTTCATACCGAGGACAGGGTAGAATCCTGCCTTATATTCCGGATCATCGTGCAGACGGTCGAGTTCCGTACGAAGCATGCTCAGATCGGTGTTATATCTCCGTAAACAGGTACGTCCGTCCGCAAGATGCCAGCAGATGCAGACATTACCGTAGTAAGATGCTGCGTCATACGGGACAGAGCCCGGCGTCCGCTCGGAATAGTCTGCGGCAAACAGCATGCTGCGATGACTTTTCTTCAGATCTGCGATGCAGACTTCCGCGATCCGGTAAGCGTTGTCCAGATCGTGACAGGTCATGCGGTTCATGACGGTGAGCGCAGGGTCGGGGTCGGTATCCTGTCTCACGTAGCTTGTCCCGTCGCTGTTTTTCTCGAGACGGTAGCTGCGGTTGTAATTAAATGCCTCATCAAGCGCCGGACTTGTGATGCCTACGGAACCGACGGAGACTCTTGCGGGAAGGTAAGTGTCATAACCCATGAAGTCAAAGCGGAAGAGTGCAAAGAACACGGCGGCCAGCAGGATACAGATGACCGGATGTGCTTTGTGCGAAAGCGCCTGCCTGAAGTCGAAACGGAAAATGATCTCCATGACCAGACAGCTGATGAGAGCGGCACTGACCAGCCCGAAAAGAGCCCATGCGTCTTCGTCCAGGATCTGGTGGAAGAGATATGCGCCGGTGACTGCGACCGGTATGCAGATCATCAGTTTGATCGGTGCTTCCGTCGCGGCAAAAGCCATTGCATGGCCGGCTGCTTCTGAGCGACGGCGGTGATAAAGAAAGAGACTGATCAGCATGAGAACGACTGCAGCTGCCAGCGCTGTCCAGATACGGAACAGTACGGAAGCCTGAAGGCCCGCATATATCCGGCTGAGTCCGGAACCCGGAAGATTCTGAATGCCGCCGGAAGAGCTGACTCCGCCGGCAAGGTCCAGCATCCAGGCAAAGGGTGAAGTCCGCTGCAAAAGGATCATGATGTGATCCACACTCTGATAATAGGTCCTGAAGTAGGAACCCATCAGCCCGTGTATGAGTGTAAACAGCGCTGGACCGTAAGTGAAGAATACAAAAGTACCGAGGATCCCGACAAAAACGCTGCCGGTCAGCATCATTGCAAGCACGACCGTCATATATGCAAGCAGGAAGAAAGCCATCTGACCTGCAAAACCGGAGAGAGCCGCAACGATACAGCCCGTGATCCCTGTATTTGCCTGCACGATCAATGCGGCGGCAAGGCACATGATGAAATACGGTATACCGACGATGAGGATGCTGTTGATGTTGACAACATGGAAAAGCCGGGTGCGGCTGACCGGAAGGCTGTGGTAAAAGTCGGTCTTACGCTGGTTGTGGAGCCAGGAAAAAGCCGATACGCCGATGACGACGGCGAGGCAGCAGAGTACGAAACTCAGGCCTCCGCTGAAGACGCCGGACCAGGAGACAAAGTCTTCAAAGACCCTTTGTGCAGCCAGGTCCCGCTGCGCAGCCGCATCGGCATAACCGGTAAAATTGCGCTCATTGAGGCGGCTCGTGATATTGGCGAGCATAGGGACCGGGAACATGAAAAAGAAGAGCAGTGCAGAAAGTGCAGCCGACCAGACTCTTCGTTTCAGGTTTTCACGGATCAGGGAAAGATAAGATGCCCCGGATCCTTCTTTGCGGTCAGAATAAGAGCTTCTTGATGTCATAGCCCGTCACCTCCGTTTCACTGATAAAGATCTCCTCCAGGGAGAGCGGCACGACCTCATAAAAGACCGTGTCAAGCTGTTCCATGCGACCGAGAAGTTCATACTCGGAACCTCGTACCGTGAGCGTAAGGATGCTGCCGCGCTGTTCGATCCTCAGGACACTTAAGGGATCGGTAAGATAAGCGGCGAGATCGTTCGCAGTCATATCCGGTTTCAGTACGCACTGGAGCTTATGAATGTTGAGTTTCATGTCGTCCAGATCTCTTGAGAAGAGGATTCCTCCCTTATGCAGGAGTCCGACATGGTCACAGATATCCTCGAGCTCACGAAGGTTGTGCGAAGTAATGACAGGGGTCAGACCGCGCTCCGTCATGTCTTCGGCGAACAGGGATTTGACAGCCTGACGCATGACCGGGTCGAGTCCGTCAAAGGTCTCGTCACAAAGAAGATATTTTGTTCCCGCGCTTAAGCCCAGGATGATGGACAGCTGTTTCTTCATGCCCTTTGAAAATGTATTGATCTTCCGGTTTTCCGGCAGTTCAAAGGCGCCTGCCAGCCGGCCGAAGCGGCCGCGGTCGAAATGCGGATAGATCTTCGCGAAGAAAGCCATCATTTCCCGCGGGGTGACGTTTGAAAAGAAATACTGCTCATCCGGGACGTAGAAGAACTGTTCGCGGATCCGCGGAACCGTAAAAACATCTTCGCCGTCGATGAGCACGCGTCCTTCATCAGGCTTCAGTATGCCGGTGACGAGACGCAGAAAAGTGCTTTTGCCGGCGCCGTTCGTGCCGACAAGTCCGAAAACGCTGCCTTCCGCGATCACGGCATTGACATGGTCGACGGCAGTGACTTCGTCAAATCTTTTAGTAAGATCAACAGATTCGATCATCTGCGTTACCTCCGTTAGAATAAGATCCTGTCCGGGCAGCAGCCTGCTGTGAACCGGCCGAATACAGTTTTCGCACTTCGTTCAGGAGGGCGTCTTCCGCAATACCGGCAGCGCTTGCTTTTTCCACAACAGCGTCGAATGCCGCGAGCAGATCCGCCTGTTTCTGACGCGTGATCTGATCCATACCCGCGACAAAGCTTCCTTTTCCTTTCAGCGAATAGATATAGCCCTGCCGTTCCAACTCGATGTAAGCACGCTGGACCGTATTGGGGTTGATGGAAAGATCCGCTGCCATACTGCGGACAGAAGGAAGGGGTGTGTTTTCAGAAAGCACGCCCCGGACCATCAGGTCGGACAGTTTTTCGACGATCTGCTCATAAATAGGCCGTCTGTCCTTATAATCCAGCAGGATCATGCTGTCTCCTTTCTTACAGTCATTACTGCGTTTTCTACGGCCGTTTACCGGAATGCGGCAAGCGGTCATATCAGACTGAATACTGTATTAATCAGCTTAATACAGTTGGTATAGTCAGTATAGAGCAGGATACTTCCGGAAGCAATAGATATTTTCTTAAGGTTTTGTGAACGGCGAAAAGAAAAGCTCAAACAGGTGCCTGATATGGTCCGCAGAAGCTTGATATACATGGAAACGATAGCCGGTTTTCGTTTATTAATAAACGATAAAAAGCCTTTCGAATTATTTAAGGGAAACAGGTCTTGTTTGTCTAAAAAATACAAAAAATTGTTTATTAAATATCAAACTGATGTTATACTCAGAGTGAATCTTTGCGCAGCAGAGGTACTGATTGAAAAAAATAGGAATTAAAATCAAAGTCAGCGGGATTGTTCAGGGAGTTGGTTTCCGGCCATTTATCCATAAACAGATCACTGACCATTGTTTGTGCGGATGGGTAAGGAATACCGGCACCGGTTCGGAACTGAAGCTGGAAGGCCCGGAAGATGAAGTCAGAAGATTTGTCGACGAACTTGGAACGAAGAAACCGTCACTGGCATTGATTGAAAGGATTGAGACGGAGATCTATGAACCTCTGGAAGGGTTTACGGATTTCTCTATCATTATGTCCAAAGACGGGGAGGAGCGCAACACCCTGATCTCTCCGGATGTCTGTACCTGTGATGACTGTCTGAGAGAGCTCTTTGATGAGCACGACCGCCGGTATCGTTATCCCTTTATTAACTGTACCAACTGCGGCCCCAGGTTTACGATCATCCGTGATATACCGTATGACCGGGCGAAGACGACCATGTCGTCTTTCCCGATGTGCAGAGCATGTCACGATGAGTATACAGACATCAGCGACCGGAGATATCATGCCCAGCCGGACTGCTGCCAGGACTGCGGTCCGCGCCTGATCTTTACGGACCGAGAAGGCCGCGAGATCCCCGGAGATCAGATCGCACTTACGCTTCAAGCGCTCACGGAGGGCAGGATCGTCGCGATCAAGGGACTGGGCGGCTTTCATCTTGCCTGCCGGGCAGACCTTCCGGAACTTGCGCTGAAACTGCGCATCAGGAAACACAGGGATGAAAAACCCTTCGCTCTGATGTGTGCGGATGTGGAAGAGGCCCGGAAGTACTGTGAGGTCAGTGAAGACGAAGAACGGATCCTCAAGTCCCACCAGAGGCCGATCGTCCTGCTTCGAAAGCGGCTTCCGGCAGACGCCGGAACGGGTGCGGAGGACCAGGATCCGTGCAGCATCCTTTCCCACCTGAGCGAAAACAGCCGGATCGGGATTATGCTGCCGTACACGCCGGTGCATTTCCTGCTTATGCATGAGCAGCTGAAGACACTGGTCATGACAAGCGCGAACCTGTCCGACCGGCCCATCATTTACCGCAATGAAGAGGCACTTACGGAACTGAAAGGCATTGCGGACTGTTTCCTTATGAACGACCGTGACATTCACGTTCGCTGTGATGATTCGGTGATGTGGGTGTTTGAAGGAAGGAACTATTTCGCGAGACGGTCGCGCGGTTATGTGCCGTATCCGCTGACACTGCATGATGCAGGGGGCAGGAAGTTGCAGATCCTTGCATGCGGCGCGGAACAGAAGGCGACGTTTTCTCTTAGCAAGGGAGTTCACGTCTTCTCGAGCCAGCATATCGGCGATCTGAAGAATATTGAGACTTACGATAACTTCGAGTTACAGATAAAGCACTTTGAAAAGCTGTTTGAGATCCGGCCGGAGATGCTGGTCTGCGATCTGCATCCCGACTATCTTTCCACGGGCTATGCCATGGAACGTTCGGAGAAGGAGGGGCTGCCTCTTCTTCAGGTGCAGCACCATTATGCGCACATGGCGTCCTGTATGGCGGATAACGGGCTTGAAGGCCCTGTTATCGGCATCGTCTGGGACGGTACAGGTCTCGGTACTGACAATAAGGCCTGGGGCGGTGAGTTTCTGGCCGGCGACTACAGCGGCTTTACACGCTGCGGCACTATCCGGGAGATCGCGCTTCCCGGCGGGGACAAGGCAGTACATGAGATCTGGCGTATCGCAGCGGCACTGCTCGATGATCTCGGCGTACCGGAAGAAGCTGCAGCTATGCTGAAAGGCGTTGATCAGCAGCAGCTGGACTTTGCCGGAAAACAGATCCGTTCAGGTATCAACTGCCCGCGGACAACAAGTATCGGACGGCTGTTCGACGGTGTGAGCGCGCTGCTCGGCATTCGTGAGACCGTAAGCTATGAAGGCCAGGGTGCGATCCTGCTGGAGGCGGAAGCTGAGGCAGGATGTGACGAAGCATATCCCTACAGAATAGAGGAACACCTGGAAGACGATCCTTCCGCGGGACCGAAGTACGTTTTCGATTACCGGCCTATGCTGAAGGCTATGCTGTCCGGACTATCAAAGATGCATGAAACGGCTGCGGATCAGGATCCGGGAACACCCGTTAAGATTAAGCGCCGTATTGCAGCGATGTTCATGAACACGCTTACGGATATGGCGGCCGAAATGGCAGTTAAGATCAGCCGGGATACCGGGCTTCAGAGAGTGGTGCTTTCGGGTGGCTCATTCCAGAACATGTACATTCTGGAGCGCCTGAGCTCGAGACTTCGGGCGGAGGGCCTTCAGGTATACACACACAGCCGGGTGGCTTGCAACGACGAGGGTCTTTCGCTCGGGCAGCTGATGATCGCCCGGAAAAGAATGCAGTAAAGCTTTCCTGATAAGGGTCATTTCAGATCCTGAGAATTATAGATGATCACGAGGGTATAAAAGGACATGTGTCTTGCGGTACCATTGAGAATAAAGGAACTGGACGGGACGGATGCGGTCGTCGAACGCGACGGCGTTAGCCGCAGAGTCAAGGTCAACTTCATCCGTGAGCCGAAAGTGGGCGATTACGTCATGGTGCATGCGGGCTTTGCCATTGAGAAAGTGGACAGCCGGCAGGCAGAGGAGGATCTGGAGGCTTTTCGTGAGCTGGAACAGGTCCTGAGTACACTCTGATGGCTCTTGATAAAAGCAAAACCTATCATCTGATGGAGGTCTGCGGGACCCATACGATGGCGATCGCAAAGTCGGGCATCCGTAATGTGCTGCCGGCTTATATACGGCTTGTCAGCGGACCGGGCTGTCCGGTCTGTGTCACACCGCCGGAAGTGATCGATGCGGCACTCCGCCTGACGGAACGCCCAAATGTGATCATTGCCACCTATGGCGATATGATCCGTGTACCGGGGTCAGTCAAGGGCGACAATCTTGCGAGACGCTCAGCAATGGGCGCAAAAGTACGTATCGTCTACTCGGCGATGGACGCGCTTGAGATCGCTAAGGCAGAACCCGGGAGCGAAGTCGTTTTCCTCGGCGTCGGATTTGAAACCTCGGCACCGGGCACAGCGACCTCTGTTGAGGAGGCAAAGCGTCAGTGCATCGGGAATTATTCGGTCTTTTCCATGCTGAAGATGCTGGAGCCGTCGATCCGCGCGCTGGCATCGGACCCGGAGTTTAATGTGCAGGGCTTTATCTGTCCTGGGCATGTGGCCGTCATCCTCGGCGAACAGGGGCTGAAGTTCTTTGAAGAACTGGATCTTCCTGCAGTGATCGCCGGATTTGATACGGATGACATCATCAATGCGGTCCGTATGCTGATGGTGCAGATCGCAAAAGGAGAGGCAAGGCTTGAGAATCAGTATACCGACGTGGTGCGCCCGGAGGGCAATCCCATGGCACGGGAACTGATGGACAGGTACCTGATCCCGAGGACGGATATCTGGAGAGGCCTCGGCGTGATCCCGGAAAGCGGTTACGGGCTGAGACCCGAGTACGCCGACTGGGACGCGGAAAAAAAATTCGGTATCCGTTTCGAGGAACCGGTCATAAAAACGGCCTGCCGTTGCGGCGATGTTGTCAAGGGTAAGCTTGACCCGACGGAATGCCCGCTTTTCGGAACGATCTGTGTTCCGGAAGATCCGGAAGGACCGTGCATGGTATCCGCCGAAGGCGCCTGTGCCGCGGCATACAAATACAGATCGTTTTGATGTTTTCCGTGACATTATCCGGAAAAGAGGACATAAAAATGGATAATTTCATCACGCTGGACTACGGCAGCGGCGGCAAGAAGACCTCCGCGCTGATCAGCGATATGATCCTGCCGCTTCTGAAAAACGAAGCACTGGAGGAACTGGGTGACGGAGCCGTGATCGACGGCGCAGAAAGACTCGTGTACTCCACCGACAGTTTTGTCGTAAGCCCGTATTTCTTTCCGGGCGGGGACATCGGCAAGCTTTCGGTCTGCGGCACGGTCAATGATATCAGCATGGCGGGCGGAGAACCGAAGTTTTTAAGTCTCGGCCTGATCATAGAGGAAGGCCTCCCCGTCGCGGATCTTCAGCGGATCATCGATTCGATCCGCGCGGCCGCGGACAGGGCAGGAGTCAAGGTCGTCACCGGCGACACCAAAGTGGTGGAGCGCGGCAGGGGCGACGGGATCTATATCAATACTTCCGGTATCGGCTTCTTAAGGACCCCGAGGCTCTCGCCCCGAATGATCCGGGAAGGCGACGCAGTACTTGTTTCGGGCACGGTCGGCGACCACGGAACGGCTGTCATGCTCGCAAGAAACGAGCACCTTGTACAGGCGGATCTTGATTCCGACTGCGCACCGCTCAATGAGATGGCACTGGCGCTGGGGAAGCAGCTCGGCGCTGACTTAAGAGTCATGCGCGACCCGACGCGAGGCGGCATTGCCACGACACTGAACGAGTTTATTGAGGACGGAAGATACGGCATCGAGATCATGGAAAAGGACATCCCGGTCCTGCCGGCTGTCAATATGGTCTCCGAGATCCTCGGACTGGATCCGTACTATACAGCCTGTGAAGGACGGATGCTTGCAGTTGTGGACGCAAAGGCAAAAGACCGGGCGCTTGAGATCCTTCACGGATTCGCGGACGGAACGGGAGCGGCGGTCATCGGCGAGGTGACAGGCGCGCATCCGGGCAAGCTCGTTATCCGGACACCCATGGGAGGGGGACGGATCGCAGCCAAACTCAGCGGAGCGCAGCTGCCGAGGATCTGCTGACACGGACATCATAACTTACGGAACTGAAAGGCCTCTGGCCTTTGGTTTATAAATCAAGTAGCAACCAATAATAATTAAGAAGGAGAAGGGATTATGCAGGAATACAAAAGGATCAGCATCACCAAAGACGAAATCGTCCCGCTTGCTGAGAAAATGCGTAAGAACGGTGTGATCCTCGCAATGATCCACGGGTACCTCGACAAGAACGGTCTGCCGAATATCTCATATGAGTATCAGATCGATCCCGGCATCGAGTCCTACTACGTGGAAGGCGAGAAAGTCCTCCCGACGATCTCTCACATCTACGATCTGGCTGCAGAGTGGCCGGAGAGAGAGCTGAATGAGCTGATCGACATCACATTCGAGGGGCTGGACACATCCAAGAGACTTTTCATGCCCGACAGCATGCTGGAGGGCCAGGGTCAGATCTTCGTCACTCCGATGTCAGAGCTGATCGAGAAAGTACAAAAAAAGAAGGAGGACTAACAAGTGAGCTATATCGTTCCAATAGGACCGTATCATCCGTCACTGGAAGAACCGGTCCATGCGAGACTGATCACTGACGGCGAGCTCATCAGCGATGCGGAAGTATTCATCGGATACAACCACCGCGGCATTGAGAAGCTCTGCATGGAGAGAAACTTCATTCAGACGCTGGTCCTGGTAGAGCGTGTCTGCGGCATCTGCTCGCATTCCCATGCCATGACCTATGCGATGACCCTTGAGTCTATTTCAGGCATCAAGGTCCCGAAGAAGGGCCAGTACATGCGTGTCATCACCGCCGAGCTGGAGAGGCTTCATTCCCACTATCTGTGGCTGGGCATCGCACTCCACATCATCGGCCACGACAGCCTGTTCATGCATACCTGGGATGACCGTGAAGCGATCATGGATATCCTTGAGGATCTTACCGGCAACCGTGTTAACTACGGCATGGTCACCTACGGCGGATCAAGAAGAGACGTTTCCGTAGAGCAGAAAGACCGTATCCTGAAGATGCTTGCCAAGATCGAAGACAGCCAGAACCGTCTCACCGAGTTCCTTCTTTCCGATAAGACCGTTGCGCTGCGTACACAGGGCGTCGGCGTTCTTACCACGGAAGATGCGATCCGTATCGGTGCGATCGGACCGCACGCACGTGCTTCGAACGTGCCGGTCGATGTCCGTATCGACGCTCCGTACAGCTGCTACGACGAGTTTGAGTTCAACAAGGCCGTATTCCCGACCTGCGATGTTTTCGCAAGAGTCGTCGTCCGCTGCCTTGAGAACATTGAAAGTATCAAGATCATCCGCCAGGCACTGGACAGCATGCCGGCAGGCCCCATCAATCTGGGCAACAAGATCCCGACCATCAAGCCGGGTGAGTATATGTGCAGACATGAGGCACCGCGCGGACAGCTTTCCTACAAGGTCGTTACCAACGGCACCGATAAGAACGAGCGTGTAAGTATCCACGTTCCGACCTTCAAGAACGCGCCGACGATCCCGACCATGCTGAAGGGCAACTCCGTTGCAGACGCCGGACTGATCATCGCCTCCATCGACCCGTGCTTCAGCTGCATGGACAGATAAGGTAACCGATGCACGAGCTGGTTATCGTCGAAGGGATCCTGGATGCAGTGATCCCGGAGGTCAAAAAGTACGACGTTGAGAAGATCCTTTCGATCAGACTGAAGATCGGAGAGCTTTCGGGCGTGGTCCCGTCCTGTATCGAGGAGTATTTCGGGGTCGCCGCGAGAGGCACGATCGCGGAAGGGGCGAAGATCATCATTGAGAAGACCCCCATCGAGATCGAGTGCAGGGACTGCGGATTCAAAGGCAGGATCACCAAAGGCACCTACCGGTGTCCGAAATGTCAGAGCGCAGGCTTCAGGATCGTCTCAGGCAAGGAATATTATGTGGACTCAGTCGAGGCCGAATAGTTAAATTAATTTCAGGAGGTACACCTGTGAAGAAAGCAAGTTCATCGGCGGTGTTATCTACAGCCATCGTATGTTATATCTTCTGGCTGGTGATAACAGGACAGATCGTATCGATCTTCCAAGGCGCTCCGTCCGTCCAGGTACTGATCGCGGGACTTGTGGTGAGTTTCCTGGTTGCTTTGTTCAGCGCACGCTTCTTCATCCATGAGAAGCCGTTCTATCTGCTGGGCAAGCTTCCGAGCTATCTTTACTACTGTTTTGTGATCTTCCCGATCGAGCTGTGGAAGGCAAATGTCGACGTTGCAAAGCGCGCACTTAACCCGTCACTGCCGGTCAACCCGGGCATCGTAAAGATCCCGAGCAACATGAAGTCTGAGTATGGAAGAGCAATGCTTGCAAACTCCATTACCCTGACCCCGGGAACCATCACGATGGATATCACCGAGGAAGAGGGCCAGACCTACTACTACATCCACTGGATCGACGTAGCATCTTCCGATCCTGAGGAAGCAGGCGAAGCCATTAAGGGCACCTTAGAGAAATGGACAGGGAGGATTTGGGAATGATTATGCCAGAGTTACTGTTTTTCGCAGTTTGCTTCATCGTTCTGGCTCTCTGTCTCTTATTCAGACTGATCCAGGGCCCGAGCGTTGTGGACAGAGCCGTTACGGCGGACAGCATCGATATCCTTAGCGATATGGCGCTGATCCTGTTCGCACTTTATTCCGGAAGATCCGTTTTCCTTGACATCGCATTTATCACCGCGATCCTCGGATTCATCGGTTCGACCATCGTTGCACGTTATCTGGAGGGAAGGCTATGAGAATCGTAATAGATATTTTGATCGTCATCAGCATTTTCTTCGCATTTGCAGGCGTTGTAGGCATGCTCCGTATGCCCGATTCCTTCTGCAGAATGCAGTCCAGCACCAATATCGCCACTCTTGGCGTACTGGGAGTTATTATTGCCGGCGTACTGTATGCAGCCTTCTACCTTCATGACGGCGCGATGGCAGTGAAGCTGGTATTCATGGGTATTTTCTACATCATCACCAACCCGATCGCGGGTCATGCGATCTGCCGCGGCGGATATAAGCATGGCGTCCGTCCGACCAAGAAGTATGAGGTAGACAAATACGGAGAGGATATGGTGGAAGAATAATGAACGTCATGATCCTTTTAAATACCTTGGTCATCATCGGTATTCTCGTGACAGCCGTCTGTGCCGTCATGTTTGAGAATATCCTGTCATCGGTCATCGCACTGGGTGTGACCGGCGCGCTCATGGCGCTCGAGTTCATCCTGCTGCAGGCACCGGATGTTGCGATCGCTGAGGCAGCGGTAGGCGCAGTCCTTTCCACCGCCATCTTCGTTATCGCCGTCAAGAAGACTACGCCGAAGGAGGAGGAAGAGAAATGAAAAGAACCCTTACAGTTATGTCTCTTCTGGTGATCCTGGTATGCGGAATCTTTGCCGGACGCTATGCGTATGACAACATTCCCGTCACCTATGACGGAAGAGAAGTGAACGTTGTAGACCTCTACAACAATCCGACCGTATATGATGAGAGCAACCCGGACGGCGTAGCCGACGTCATCGTCAAGGAAAACCTCGAAAAGACCATGGCAGCGAACAACGTTGCAGCAGTCGTCTTCGACTTCCGTGGATACGATACTCTGGGCGAGTCCTTCATCCTGCTGACCGCGATCGCCGGATCCTTCGTGATCTTAAGCCGCGGCCACAAGAAAGAAGAGAAGGGAGGCGAAGCATAATGAAGTTTAAGGACGGAATCAAAGAACAGAACGTCATTATCAAGTGCGGCGCCGATAAGTTCCTTCCCTTCGCACTTACCTTCGGTATCTATATCATCCTGTTCGGAACCGTATCTCCGGGCGGAGGATTCCAGGGCGGTGTCTGCGTGGCATCCGGAGCCCTGCTCCTGTATCTCGGCTACGGCTACAACATCGCCACCAGGGCGATCAACACCGAAGTCCTTCGTATCAATGAGGCGATCGGTGCATCCCTTTATGTTATCCTTGGTCTCCTTGGTATCGCATTCGGTCTCAACTTTGCCCGCAACATATTCTTCGATATGGGCAATGTCGGCGACCTGCTTTCCGCCGGTACCATCACTTTCATGGGCTATGCAGTAGGCTACAAGGTCCTCTGCGGCGTCGGCTTCCTGCTTCTCCTGATGCTCGGACTTCTGGCTCCGGACCCGGATGATGCGGATGCTGTTCCCGCGCTTGAGGCGGCAGCACCGGCTGAGCTTCCCCTGGAAGAGACCGCAAATGCAGTCCTTGAGAGCGCAGCACCCGCAGCTGAGGCAGTTCCTGCAGCAGCGGAAGCTGCAGCAGCAGTAAAGGAGGAGGCAGAATGATCATAGTAAATTATATCGCTTCTATCATACTGATCGTCCTCGGACTGTACGCAGTATGCACCAAGAAGAACCTGATCAAAGTAGTCCTTGGCCTCGGCATCGTCGATTACGGCGTAAACATGCTGATCGTAAGCCTTGGATTTAACGATGGCGGTACCGCTCCGATCTATCAGATGTCTGACCTTCTGAACGGCGTGGCTCCTCACTTCTTTGTAGACCCGGTGCCGCAGGCACTGACACTGACCAGCATCGTCATCGGCGCCTGCGTAGACGCTATGGCACTGTCACTGGTCATCATGATCTACAGGAAGTATAAGTCCATCAATGCAGATGACGTAAGGAGGTTGCACGGATGATACAGCATTTTCCGGTATTAGCCGTTATGCTCCTGTTCCTGGGCGCGTTCTGTGTTGAGATCTTCGGATCCAACAATGCAGGCATCCGGAACACGATCGCTATGCTGGCGGCAACCATTGCACTCGTACTTATTTATGCCCTGATCAAGCCCGTTATGATCGACGGCGAGATCATCAGTTCCTGGATGGGTAACTGGGCACCCGTATCCGGCTATGCCATCGGTATCGGTTATGAAGTCGATGCGCTCAGCCTGTTCTTTGCCCTGCTGGTAGTCACCACTTTCTGGCTCAGCGGCGTTTACTCCATGAGCTATATGGCAAAGGACCATCATCTCGGACATTACTACACCCTGTACCTGATGCTTTCCGGTTCTGTACTCGGTCTTGTAATGACGGGTGACGTCTTCAATATGTTCGTCATGGTCGAGATCATGACCTTTGCGTCTGTCGCGCTGACCGCATTCCGCAATGAGAATGAAGGCACCCTCGAGGCAGGCTTCAAGTATCTGGTCATCGGTTCCATGGGTTCATCCTTCACGCTTACCGGTATCGCCCTGATCTACGGTCAGTGCCATACCCTGAACATGGCGCAGATCAGCGCTCAGCTCTGCACCGGCATGACCCCGACCACCATCATGGCATTTGCCCTGATCGTTGCGGGCTTCGGCGTCAAGAGCTATATCGTACCGTTCCATACTCCGGCGGCTGATGCTTACATGGTCGCTCCGACCTCTGTTTCCATGATCTTCTCAGGCATGGTCAACAAGGCCGGCGTATACGGCATGATCAGAGTGCTCTACATCATTTTCAGAGCGATGGACAAGTCCTCCGTACAGATGCTCGTTGTCATCTTCGGTGCGGTCACCATGTTCATCGGCGTCACCATGGCGCTTGCACAGCATGACTTCAAACGTCTGCTTGCATTCCACTCCATTTCCCAGATCGGTTATGTTATCACTGCGATCGGTCTCGGAAGCGCGCTGGGCATCACCGGCGGCCTGTTCCATGCCATGAACCACACCCTGTTCAAGGGTCTGCTGTTCCTGACTGCAGGCGCTGTCCTGTATGCTACCGGCACCACCAACCTTGACAAACTCGGCGGTCTTTCCAAGAAGATGCCGAAGACCTGCATCTGCTTCCTGATCGGTGCATTCTCCATCTCGGGTCTGCCGCCGTTCAACGGATTTGTTTCCAAGTGGCTTGTTTACCAGGCGACTTATACCAAGGCAGTAGAGAGCGGAAACTTTGTTTACGCAATCGTTACAGTCGTTGCGCTGATCGTTTCCGTCATGACCCTGGCATCCTTCATCAAGGTCACCCAGGCAGTCTTCTTCGGCCAGCTTCCCGCTGAACTCAAGAAGACCCAGGAGGCTCCGGCTTCCATGCTTGTTCCGATGTACATCATGTCTGCACTCTGCGTGCTTTGCGGCATTTTCTACCCGATCGTGAACAAGTACCTGCTTCATCCGGCTACCGAGGCCACGCTCAATGTTACCAACTACATCGACAGGATGATGGGCGACGGCTATGCAGCTATGATGGGCGCACAGAACATCGAAGTTGCTCCGGTACAGTTCAGCTACTGGAACCCGATCGTATGGCTGATCCTCTTCGTGGTCATCTTTATCGCGGCGTTCATCGTGATCACCGGATCAAAGAGCAGCAGAGGACAGATCCTCAATCCGGGTGTCAAGTACGATCCCAAGTACGCTACCTTCTTCTCAGGTGAAGAGGAGCTCTTCTCACAGGTCGGAGGTTCTGATCTGTTCTGGGGCTTCAAGACAGACTGGAAGGGCTACTACAAGGTCCTTGAAGGCCTTCACAGCGGTATCGTTACGGATTATGCCGGCTGGACAGTCATGGCAACTGCGATCATCACCATTTGTATGTTTATCTTTATGCGTTAAGGGGAGGGAAGGAAAATGATTATATTGAGAAGTTTATTCTACATCCTGATTTTCCCGGGCGCACTGTTTACAGCCTGCTTCGGGCTGTTCCTCACAGGCGTTGACCGCAAGGTCGTAGCCCGCATGCAGCATCGTATCGGACCGCCGTTAAGACAGCCCATGTACGATTTCTTCAAGCTGCTCGGCAAAGAGACCATCATTCCGCACGCTGCCAACAAGATCGCATTCCTTGGCGCGCCGATCATCGGTTTCGTCAGCCTTGCCCTGATCATGCTCTTCATCCCGGTCGGCGGACTGACCGCTTTCTCCGGAAACGCGGACATGATCGTTATCCTTTACCTCATCACGATCCCGGGCGTTGCCCTGATCGTAGGCGGTTCCTCCTCAGGTTCCCCGTATGCCGGCATCGGTATCTCCCGTGAGATGGTCACCATGATGGCATATGAGCTTCCGTTCGTACTGGTCCTTCTGGCAGTTGCCAGAAAGGCAGGCGGCAGCGAGCTGGCATTCTCCATGGAAAAGGTAGCCGAATGGCAGGCAGCCAACGGCAATATGCTGTTCCAGTGGAGCATGATCCCGGCAGCGATCGCCATGCTTCTGGTCGTTCCGGCTGAAGTCGGCACCCAGCCTTTCGATGTAGCGGAAGCGGAGACAGAGATCTGTGAAGGTCCACTGATCGAGTACAGCGGTTCTGCGCTCGGCATGTTCAAGCTGAACACTGCGATGAAGATGTTCGTCATGTCCGGACTCTTTGTCTCCCTGTTCCTGGGCGGCATCCGTACCGGATTCGCAGTCTGCGACGTCATCGTATTCATCCTGCTCTGCATTGTCGTGACCATCATCTGTATGTCTACGACCCATGCCGTCACTGCACGTCTGAAGATCGAACATCTGTTCAAGTTCTACTGGACATTTGTGGCAGGCATGGCGCTCTGCAGCCTGATCCTTGTATGGTGCGGCTTATAATTGAGGAGGTAAGAAAGAATGTTTAATAAATTAATTAACGACAGCGCTTCGAAATCTCCCTGGCTCTACCATATCAACTCCGGCTCATGCAACGGCTGCGATATCGAGCTGGTTGCATGCCTGACTCCCCGTTATGATGCCGAGCGTTTCGGCTTCAAGCTGGCAGGTACCCCGAGACACGCGGATATCGTTGTCGTGTCCGGTCCGGTCACTTCCCAGTCCAAGGAGAGACTGATCCGTACTCTGGCACAGGTGCCGGAACCCAAGTGTGTCGTATCCTTAGGTTCCTGCCCGAAGTCAGGCAATGTTTTCAAGGGCAGCTATTCCGTTGAAGCTCCGCTGGATGACTACTGCCATGTCGACGTATCCGTCGCTGGCTGCACCCCGAAGCCGGAAGCAATCATGGAAGGCCTTTACAAGGCAGCCCTGATTTTGAAAGAGAAGAGGGAGGCGATGCACAAATGATGTTCCCCTTTCTGAAGAAAGCTGTAACCAACGCATTCACCAAACCCAGCACGGAAGCATTTCCATGTCCGGAAGCGGAAGGCCTCGGCAAATACCGCGGCAGGATCGCATTTGACGGCGAGAAGTGCATCGACTGCGGTATGTGCATCAAGGTCTGTGCTCCGGCAGCGATCACGCTTGACCGTGAGGACGTAGAAGGCGGCCAGAATATCTGGCGTACCTTTGATCTGACCTCCTGCACCTTCTGTGCCACCTGCGCTGATTTCTGCGAAGAGGGCGCGATCGAGATGACCACAGACTACCACATGGTAGGAACAAAGCATGAGGATCTGCTTGTCAAGGGTGTCACCTTCAAGAAGGCCATCATGGGCAATCTTGAGTGCGATATCGACAACTGTATCTACTGCGGTCTCTGCGCACGCAACTGCCCGCAGAACGCGATCACCGTGGATCGTACGACCAAGACCTGGGAGATCGATCACGAGAAGTGCGTCAAGTGCGGCATCTGTATCGGCAAGTGCCCGAAGAAGGTCCTGAAGTTCGGCGAGCCGAAGCCCGAAGGCGTAGTATTCGACGAGAGCAAGTGCGTATACTGCACGCTCTGCGCGAAGAAGTGCCCGGTCGG
>JAFPHE010000034.1 GCA_017388745.1 Lachnospiraceae bacterium
GATATCGAAAGAATGAAATCAGAGATCCCTGTCGTGGCTGAGATCGCCGCGGCGAAAGAAGTTGCGTGGATCAACCCCGGGAAAACATCATTTAAGAAAGCAGCCGAAAAGATGCCGCTGTCCCGTGCGGAGATGGAGGACGCTTCCGCAAGACTGAAACGTTTTGCTCCGCTGATCATGAAACTGTTTCCGGAAACAAAAGACAGAGGCGGTATTATTGAGTCCGCCCTTACAGAGATCCCGGATATGAAGAAGGTCCTTCGCGAACAGTATGACGCACCGCTGGAAGGCCGCCTGTTCCTGAAACGCGACAGTGATCTTGCGGTCGCGGGTTCTGTCAAGGCGCGCGGAGGCATCTATGAGGTCTTAAAGCACAGTGAGGATCTTGCGATCGAAAACGGGATCCTTTCAGGCTATGATGACGATTATACGAAGCTGGCATCTCCTGAAGCGCGTGCTTTCTTCGGTGAGCGCAAAGTCCAGGTCGGTTCCACCGGCAATCTGGGAGTGTCTATCGGAATGATGAGCGCAGCGCTCGGCTATCAGGCGATCGTGCATATGTCCGCGGATGCAAAGCAGTGGAAGAAGGACTATCTCCGTGCGCATGGCGTGACAGTCGTGGAGTATGCCGGGGATTATGGCAAGGCAGTCGCGCAGGGACGTGCAGACTCCGATGCGGACCCGATGAGCTACTTTGTGGATGATGAAAATTCCAGGGCTCTGTTCATGGGCTATTCGGTAGCTGCAGAACGGCTCGACGGACAGCTGAAGGAAGCCGGTGTGAAGGTAGACAGTGAGCATCCTTTGTTTGTATATATCCCGTGCGGCGTCGGCGGCGCTCCGGGCGGCGTGACATTCGGACTCAAGGAGCTCTACGGGGATGATGTCCATGTCTTCTTCGCAGAGCCGGTTCAGGCCTGCTGCATGCTTCTTGGACTTGCGACCGGCCTGCATTCCAAGATCTGCGTGCAGGATGCAGGTCTTACCGGTCAGACACATGCCGATGGCCTCGCGGTCGGACGGCCTTCCGGGTTTGTCGGAGGCGTTATGGAATCGCTTCTTTCCGGTGAAGTTACCGTCGAGGATGCAAAGCTCTATGACTATATGCGTGCTCTCTGGGAGAGTGAGCACCTTTTCATTGAGCCGAGCTCATGTGCTGCGTTTGAAGGTGCGGTCGCAGCCGCCAAGGCAGATGAATTCAGGGCATATATCAAAGAAAACGGCCTTTTGGACAAAATGAAAAATGCGTCCCATATCGTCTGGGCGACCGGCGGCAAGCTTGTGCCGCAGCCGGTACGTGACGTATTTATGGGAACGCATCTGTAAATCATAAATACTGAATGAAAAAAGAAACTGCCGATATATCCGCAAGGGACATATCGGCAGCTCTTTGCTTTGAAAGGATCTATGAAAATGAAATTGTAAGGCAATAAGATGGAGAGGATCAGCCTTTCTTAAGCTCTTCCTCAAGTGCGGCAGCTTCTTCCGCGGAGATCTTGTAGGTATGCTCACCGTCGATCGGGAAACGGCATTCCTTGACATCTGCAACGTACTCGGCAAATGCTTTCTGCATGATCTCGCCGATATTTGCATACTTCTTGACGAATTTCGGGAAGAAGTCATCGAAGAATCCGAGCATATCAGCGTAGATCAGGAGCTGGCCGTCAGCCTCGGGGCCTGCACCAATGGACAGGACCGGGATGGAAACGCTCTCACGGATCGCCTTGCAGACGACGGTCGGAACTGCCTCAACAAGGACAGCGAATGCACCGGCTTTCTCGAGATCCTGGCAAGCCTTGATCAGCTGAAGAGCTGCTTCCGCGCTCTTGCCCTGTGCCTTGTTGCCGCCAAGCTGTGCGCCGAGCTGCGGGGTAAGACCGATGTGGCCCATGACGACCATACCTGCCTCGGTGATCGCCTTGACTCTGCTGAGCGCTGCGGAGGAAAAGCCCTCCAGTTTGATGCAGTCAACGCCTGCTTCCTTGAAGAAACGGCCTGCATTGCGGACTGCTTCCTCATCGGAGACCTGATAGCTCATGAATGGCATGTCGCCTACGATGAAAGTGTTCGGCGCACCGTTGCGTACGGATCTTGCGGCAGTGATCATGTTGTCCATCGTGACCGGGATGGTGCCGCCGACACCGAGCTGAACGTTGCCGATGGAGTCGCCTACCAGGATCATGTCGATACCGGCGCGCTCTTCATAACGGGCTACCAGATAATCATAAGCGGTAAGATAGGTGATCTTCTCGCCGTTAGCCTTCATCTGCTTGAAATCAAGGATCGTCTTCTTCTTTGCCATGGTAGGGCCTCCTTCTGAATTTGTGCTACATTGCAGAACAATGTTTTTAATTATCGTATACCCATAGTATATACGAAATCTTTCAAAAGTCAATAGCTTAGATTCAAAAAGTTTGCGTGCAAATAATTTATTTTTTAACGATGTTCAATAAACACAGAAAGATCAAACATTGTTAAATTTTCGTCAACTTTGTTATATCATTAAGGAATGTGATGTGATATAATCGGAACGTTCGAAGAGAACTGCCCTGGCCTGCCGGAAACGGCAGCTATGGTTTTATCGGGATCATCCGATGCATTACAGTTATTAAGGAGGATACTACAATGGGCAAGTTGGATGGAAAAGTTGCGATCATCACCGGTTCGACTTCCGGTATGGGAAGAGACACCGCATATCGTTTCGCTGAAGAAGGCGCGAAGGTCGTTGTTACCGGCCGTAACGAAGCAAGAGCGGCAGCAGTCGTAGATAAGATCAAGGAAGCAGGCGGCGAGGCTACATATGTTCTCGCAGACACTTCTGATCTCAGCAGCGCAAAGAAGATCTTTGACGCCTGCATGGACGCTTACGGCACAGTTGACATTCTGGTCAACAATGCAGGACAGCTTTCAACCACACCGTTCCTTGAGCTTACTCTCGAGGAGTGGACTTCCGTAATGAACGTCAACATCAATATGGCGATCCTGCTCGGACAGATGTGCGCAAGAGTTATGAAGGAAAAGGGCGGCGGACATATCGTCAATATCGGTTCCGTAGCCGGAACTTCCGCTCGTTGGGGCGCAACCGCTTACTGCACTTCCAAGCACGCTATGAACGGTCTGACCGCAGCTATGGCACGTGAGCTTGGTCCGGACATCCATGTCAACGGCATCTGCCCCGGTGCGATCCTGACTGCGATGCTTGAGTCCATCGGCGGTGAGAAGGCTGCTGAGGAGCTCGGTATGACCGCTATGTCTCCTCTGAAGAGAGTCGGCCGCGGCAGCGAGATCGCTTCCACCGTACTTTTCCTGGCAACGGACGAGTCCTCTTATATCGACGGACAGATGATCCGTGTAGACGGCGGCGTAGACGCATAATCCGGTTTATATCAGAAAACCAATGATCACCCTGCAGGGAAGCAGATATATTGCTTCATACCCTGCGGGGTGTTTTGTTTTGTCCTTAAGACTGTGAATTGGTCAAAAATCGTCAGCAAACACACATAATTGATACATAAAGCTAACAGTTTTTGTGATATAATAAACTCGTAACTTGTTAAATAATTAATTAGGGAACAAAGGATGTTTTTGCCATCATTATTCTTGACAAACAGATATCCGTTGTTTATCCTATACGTACAGCATTAAAAAACAATGTTCCACAATGTAGAACAAGTTAAATTAGAAAGAGAGGTAGCAAAGTCATGGGATTTAAGAGCGACATCGAGATTGCACAGGAGAACACACCAAAGAAGATTACTGAGGTAGCAGCATCTCTGGGCATCGATGAGAAGTACATTGAACAGTATGGCAACTACAAGGCAAAGATCGACTACAACTATCTGAAGGATCACGCGGATGCTCCGGACGGCAAGCTGATCCTTGTCACGGCGATCACTCCGACTCCCGCCGGTGAAGGCAAGACCACTACCTCTGTAGGTCTGACTGACGGCCTCAGAAAGATCGGCAAGAAGTCCATCGTCGCACTCCGCGAGCCCTCCCTCGGACCGGTCTTCGGTGTCAAGGGCGGCGCAGCAGGCGGCGGATATGCACAGGTCGTTCCGATGGAAGACATCAACCTTCATTTCACCGGTGACTTCCATGCGATCGGCGCAGCAAACAACCTTCTTGCAGCAATGCTTGATAACCACATCCAGCAGGGCAACCTTCTTGGCATTGATCCCAAGCAGATCACCTGGAAGAGAGCTGTTGACATGAATGACCGTCAGCTCCGTCAGATTGTTGACGGCCTCGGCGGAAAGATGCAGGGCGTTCCGAGAGAGGACGGCTTCGAGATCACTGTCGCTTCCGAAGTTATGGCTATCCTGTGCCTTGCTTCCGACATCACCGACCTGAAGGCAAGACTCGGCCGCATCATCGTAGGCTACACCTACAAGGGAGAGCCGGTCACCGCTCATGACCTCAAGGCTGAAGGCGCTATGGCAGCACTTCTGAAGGATGCTCTGAAGCCCAACCTGGTACAGACCCTGGAGCACACCCCCGCTCTGATCCACGGCGGCCCCTTCGCGAACATCGCACACGGCTGCAACTCCATCACCGCGACCAAGATGGCTCTGAAGCTCGGCGACTATGTCGTTACCGAGGCAGGCTTCGCGGCTGACCTGGGCGCTGAGAAGTTCCTTGACATCAAGTGCCGTATGGCAGGCCTCAAGCCGTCAGCAGTCGTTATCGTTGCTACTGTACGTGCTCTGAAGTATCACGGCGGCGTTGCAAAGGCTGACCTCAACAACGAGAACCTGGATGCTCTGAAGAAGGGCCTTCCGAACCTGCTGCAGCATGTCAGCAACATCAAGAACGTATTCGGACTTCCCTGCGTGGTCGCTATCAACGCGTTCCCGACCGACACCAAGGCTGAACTTGATGAGGTCGAGAAGCAGTGCAAGGAGCTGGGCGTCAATGTTGCTCTGTCCGAAGTCTGGGCAAAGGGCGGCGAAGGCGGCGTAGCTCTTGCAGAAGAAGTCGTCAGACTCTGCGAGCAGCCGAACAGCTTCAAGCAGAGCTATGATCTCGATATGTCTATCGAGGAGAAGCTCGAGACCATCTGCAAGAACATCTATCATGCGGACGGCGTAGCGCTTACCCCGAACGCAAAGAAGCAGCTCAAGCAGCTTACCGATCTTGGCTTCGACAAGCTTCCGATCTGTATGGCAAAGACCCAGTACAGCTTCTCCGATGACGCTGCACTGCTCGGTGCACCGAAGGGCTTCACCGTTACGGTCCGCAACCTGAAGGTCTCTGCAGGCGCAGGCTTCATCGTAGCGCTTACCGGCGACATCATGACCATGCCCGGCCTTCCGAAGGTACCGGCAGCAGAGAAGATCGATGTCGACGCAACCGGCAAGATCAGCGGCCTGTTCTAAGCAATAGCAATTACCTGAAAGTGAGTCCGGGCGGGCGTGCCTGTCCGGACTCATTTAGTGAATAAGGAAAGAAAATATGGCAAGTTTATATAAGGAATCATGTGAGAAGTTCACCGAGCTGCTGGCCAGCCCGGCAGCAGTCCCCGGCGGCGGCGGAGCCAGCGCGCTGGTCGGCGCGATCGGCATCGCCCTCGGTGATATGGTAGGTGAGCTGACCGTCGGCAAGAAAAAGTATGCCGATGTTGAGGAAGAGATCAAGGCTTTGATGGTAAAAGCCCAGGATCTGAGAGTCCGCCTGCTTCAGTGCATTGACCAGGATGCGGAGGCATTTGAGCCGCTTTCAAAGGCTTACGGCATCCCGAAGGATGATCCGTCCCGTGATGCAACGCTGGAGAAGTGCCTTCATGATGCAGCCGATGCCCCGCTTCATATCTTTGACTTAAGCTGCGAGGCAATTGACCTTCTGAAAGAGTTCGGTGCAAAGGGCAGCAAGATGATGATCTCCGACGCGGCTACCGGCGTGGCAATGGCGAGAGCGGCTATGTACGGTGCAGCGGTCAATGTCAAGGTCAACACCAAGCTGATGAAGGACCGTGACTATGCGGCAGCCATGAATGCGCATGTCGAGGAAATGATGGCAAAGTATACCTCTGAAGCAGACCAGGTATATGACAGCATTTACAATTATTTCGAGAATTAAGAGGGAGCAAGATGGCTGAATTATTAAAAGGCGCGCCGGCGGCAGCTGCTCTGACCGAGAAACTGGCGGCTAAGTGTGAAGAACTGAAAGCGAAGGGCGTAGAGCCCTGCCTTGCGATCATGCGTGTCGGCGAGAGGCCGGATGACATCTCTTACGAGACCGGCGCCATGAAACGTGCTGACAAGATCGGCATTAAAGTGAAGCAGTTCCTGCTTCCGGCTGACGCCGGAAGAGAGGCGATCCTCGATACCATCCGCGAGATCAATGCGGATGATTCGATTCACGGATGCCTGATGTTCCGTCCGCTGCCGGATAAGAAAGTTGAGGCAGAAGCATGCGCTCTGCTCGATCCGGCCAAGGATGCCGATTCCATGACGACAACGTCACTGGCGGGCGTGTTCGCATGCACGGATCAGGGCTATCCGCCCTGTACCGCAGAGGCTGTCATGGAGATCCTTGATCACTATCAGATCCCGCTGGAGGGAAAGAGAGTCGCTGTTATCGGCAGAAGCCTTGTCATCGGCAAGCCGGTCTCCATTATGCTGCAGAAGAAGAACGCGACTGTGACCATGTGCCACACACGTACCGTTGATCTTCCGGGCACTTGCCGTAACGCGGAGATCCTGGTCGTGGCGGTCGGACGCGCAGGTATCGTAGATGATACCTTTGTATCCCCGGGCCAGACGGTCATCGATGTAGGCATCAATGTCAATGCCGAAGGTAAACTCTGCGGCGACGCGGACTTTGAAAAGGTCGAGCCGATCGTCGGCGCGATCACCCCGGTCCCGGGCGGCGTAGGATCTGTAACCACTGCCGTGCTCTGCAAACATGTTATTGCGGCAGCGGAGAAAACACTGTAAACTATATATTCGAAAAAGAAAGACATCAGAAGTGCTTCTGATGCGGGAGTGTAAACCCTGAATGCCGTGCGGCTCTGTCCGCACGGCATATCTTAAAGCATTTTCGGGTTTGTTCATGGAGGCACATAACAATGAAAAACCATACAACGCAGCTTACTCTTAATGCCATGCTGGCGGCTGTTTGCGCCGTTCTCGGGTATCTTGCCCTTGATCTCTTTACACTGAAAGTGACGTTTGAAAGCTTTCCGGTCCTCCTTGCTGGACTGATGTTCGGTCCGGTAAACGGCGCTCTGGTAGGCCTGATCGGAACATTTATCTATCAGCTGCTCCGTTACGGGCTGGAAATGAGCACACCGCTCTGGATCATACC
>JAFPHE010000035.1 GCA_017388745.1 Lachnospiraceae bacterium
ATGAACACCATCACCACCATCATCACGATGATGACGACGAAGATGAAGATGAGCATGAGCATCATCACCACCATCATCACGATGATGACGACGAAGATGAAGATGAGCATGAACATGAACATCACCATCACCACCACCATCACCATGGCCATGATGCGGATGAGATCTTCGAGTCATACGGCTGGACCAATGTGCCTCCGATCAGCAGGGAAAAACTTGAAAAGACACTTAAACAGCTTGCGGAAAGCGAAAATGTCGTCATTCTCCGTTCCAAGGGTATGGTCAAAGCGGCGGATGCGGATACCTGGTACTATTTTGACATGGTTCCCGGTGAATACGAGATCCGTGAGGGTGCGCCTGATTACACCGGTAAGGTGTGCGTGATCGGCAGCGACCTTCATGAAGATGATCTCAAGGCACTCTTTTTCTGAATCAGAAGTGACTTATGGCAGATATAATTAAAAATGATGAGATCCCCGTGTTTCTGATCAACGGATTTCTGGACGCGGGGAAGACGTCTTTCATCGCTTATACGATCGGGGAGGATTATTTCCACATTGACGGCAATACGCTCCTCATCGTCGGCGAGGAAGGCGAGACGGAATATGATGCGAAACTGCTGAAGCGCGAGCATACGACCCTTGTGACGGTCGAAAGCCGGGAGGAACTGACGAAGGAATACCTGGCACAGCTCGGCGCAATGACCAGGGCTGAGCTGGTACTGATCGAATATAACGGAATGTGGCCGGACCCGGGTCTGCTGGATATGCCTGACAGCTGGGTCATGTACCAGCAGATCACAGTCATGGACGGCAGTACGCTCGGACCGTATCTTGCGAATATGCGTGCTCTGATGGGCCCGATGCTCCGAAACTCGGAGCTTTGCATCGTGAACCGCTGCGACGGTAAGTCCAACGAGGAACTGCAGGAGTATAAAAAACAGCTGCGTCCGATGCTGCTGAAGGGCTCCATGATCGTCATGGAAAACAAATACGGCGAGATCGAGCTGGCGACGCTGGATGAGGACCTTCCGTATGATGTGAGCGGAAGCAGCGTCGTGCTTGAACCGGAGGATTACGGCACCTGGTTTTTTGACGCAAAGGATTATCCGGAGCGCTATCAGGGGAAGACCATCGAGTTCACCGCCCAGATCCGCAGATCCAGACGCTTTGAGAGCGGCGTCTTCGTGCCGGGACGCATGTCCATGACCTGCTGCGAGAACGACATGACCTTTCTCGGTTATCTCGCATACTATAAGGGGATCGATGCTTTCCGCGACGGTGCGTGGGTGCGCATCAAAGCTCAGTTTGAGGTCAGAAACCGCAAAGAGTATGATGGAGAAGGCCCGTTCCTTATGGTGCAGTCCATGAGCCTTACGGGACCGATCAGTGAGCCTGCAGGGTTCTGATAATGCTTTAAGATGGCGGAATACAGCAATTACAATGTCATAACGAGACCGGGCACGTCCGATGTCGAGGTGAAAAAGTCGCACTTTTTGACCTCGCTCCGGTGCTGCCGGACAGAAGACGAAGCAAAGGCTTTTATCGAGGAAGTCAGGAAGGACAACCGCGATGCAAGGCATAACTGCTTTGCGATGCGGATCGGAAGTCCCGACAATATCTTCGAACGTTTCAGCGACGACGGCGAGCCGCAGGGAACTGCCGGCCGTCCGATGCTCGAACTTCTCAAGGGAAACGGCCTTTGCGACGTCTGTGCCGTTGTCACTCGGTATTTCGGAGGGACCCTGCTCGGGACGGGCGGACTGGTCCGCGCCTATTCGGACTCACTGAAAGAGGCGATCGCAGACTCGGAGATATGTGCGCTGTCTGCAGGATACAGTGTGGCGATCCGCTGTGATTACAGCACTGCGAACCGTGTACAGCGTTTTGCGGCAGGCCTCGGATTGTTTACCATGGAAGAAAACTACGGCGCCGACTGCGAACTGGTCTATCTGATCCCCACGGAAGACGCCGGGAATTTTGCTGCAAAGGTGACCGAAATGAGCGCCGGTTCTGCAGAGGTCTCTCTGAGGGAGCAGGTGCTGTACTACGGAAATGAACATCCTGCCATCTATACCGTGCTGCCTGCCTGATCCTTTAAGGCCCGGGAGAGCGGCGCCGGAGGAAAAACATGATCAATTTTCAGGAAGAAATCAAGCGCTTCAAACCATCGCTTGACGTCGACAATATCGAAGAAATGATCACCGGTATCGATCTGACTGATATGGGTGATCTTATGATGCAGCTGGCGCAGAATGCGTCGGATGCGAAAGCCGCGAACCAGGCGATGCGCCAGGAGAGAAGAGAAACAGACGGCCGGACCGATGAGATTTGACGCTGACCTTACGAAAATTGCAAATGCCTATTATAACAGGGGCCTGGAGCGTGCACAGCTGCAGGACTTGAGCGGTGCGGCGATCTATCTGAAAGAAGCGCTGCGCTTTGACAAGTACTGCACGGATGCGCGGAATTTGCTGGGCCTCATATTTTTTGAATTGGGCGAGACCGCGGACGCTCTTGTCCAGTGGGTCATCAGCCTCAACCTGGATCCGGAAAACAATGACGCCGACCGGTATCTCGATGAGATCCAGAGGAAGCCGGCCGTTCTTGCGACGGCCTCGTCGGTGGTCAAGCGCTTTAACCAGGCTCTGTTCCTTGCCCAGAACGGACAGGAAGACTTTGCGGTGATCGAACTCAAGGACATCACCCAGAAAAACCCGAAGTATGTCAAAGCACAGCTGCTGCTCGCAATACTGTACATGCAGAACTCGGACAATATCAAAGCCGGCCACGCACTGATGCAGGTGCTGAAGGTCGACCGGAACAATCCGCAGGCACTTGTGCTGATGGATGAGGTCAAAAAGCGGACCGGACGCGCGGATATCGAGCGATCCAAACTGATGAACGCGTATTCGCACCGGCAGATGGAAGATGACGACGTCATCCTTCCGAAGGCCAAAAGACAGGCCAGCGTCGACCAGATCCTGATCTTTCTCATTTCAGGCATCGCGATCGGACTGCTCAGTTTTTATCTTCTGATCCTTCCGACGATCCGCAAGAGCTACAATGACGAGCTGAACCGCAGCATCATGGACAACAGCCAGCAGCTCAGCGGACTCAACGCGGACTACGCGAGACTGAAGGAAAACTATGACAAACTGACGATAACCTATGCAGATGTCAGCCAGAAGCTGAAGGCATATGAAGAAGAAAACGCGGCATTTACGTCAATGTACGAGAAGCTCAACTCCATCATCGCCGATTTCAACGAGGGCGATATTCTCGGTGCTGTCAACTCGTATCTGGAAGTCGACCGCGAGCGCGCTTCCCAGGAACCGCTTCTGAGCCAGCTGCAGGAGGTCGACCGCGTCATCATCAACGACGGCTTCAACACCGTGGTTGAGATGGGAACCGCGGAATGGAACGGCGGAAACAAAGAGCAGGCTGAATACTATTACAACCTGGCGCTGAAAGTAAAGAGCGATGATCCCGAAGCCATGTACCTGCTGGCGAGACTGCTGCAGTCGGAGGAAAGGATCACGGAAGCCAACGCCCTCTTTGACCGCATCGTCGGCGAGCATCCTGAGAGCCGTTACGCGGCGAGAACCGTCGAAGCCCGCGGATACTGATCATAAGTATGACAGCATGCGCCCGGCAGCGCCGGGTATTCAACATAGAGTCTATTATTCAGGAGTTAACAGTATATGAGTGTTGAAAAGAGAGAAGACATCCGTAATGTAGCCATCATCGCACACGTTGACCACGGCAAGACAACGCTGGTGGACGCGCTGCTTCACCAGAGCGGTATTTTCCGTGAGAATCAGGAAGTGGCGGAGCGCGTCATGGACTCCAATGCCATCGAACGCGAGCGCGGCATTACCATACTCAGCAAAAACACGGCGATCAGCTACAAAGGCCATAAGATCAATATCGTGGATACTCCCGGCCATGCCGATTTCGGCGGAGAGGTCGAACGTGTCCTGAAAATGGTCGACGGTGTCGTACTGCTGGTCGATGCATTTGAAGGACCGATGCCGCAGACCAAATTCGTACTCGGAAGAGCGATGGAGCTCGATCTCCCGGTCGTCGTCTGTATCAATAAGATCGACCGTGACGGTGCACGCCCGCAGGAAGTCGTGGACGAAGTCCTGGAGCTTCTGCTGGATCTCGGAGCATCGGACGAGCAGATCGACTGCCCGTTCGTTTTCGCTTCCGCAAGGGCCGGCGCATCTTCTCTGGATCCGGATGTTCCGGGTGAAAACATGCAGCCGCTGCTGGATACGATCCTCGAGCACATCCCGTGCCCCGTCGGCGATCCGGATGCACCGCTGCAGATGCTCGTCTCCACGATCGACTATAACGAATATGTCGGCCGTATCGGCGTCGGTAAAGTCTCGAACGGCGTCATCCGCGTCAATCAGTCCGTTGTCCTGTGCAACCACCATGATCCGAGCAAGCTGGTCCGTACCAAAGTATCAAAGCTTTACGAGTACAACGGCCTTGCCCGTACGGAAGTGACGCAGGCGACCATCGGATCCATCGTCGCGATCTCGGGCATCCCCGAGATCCATATCGGCGATACGCTCTGCGCGCCGGATCATGTGGAAGCGATCGCATTCCAGAAGATCTCGGAGCCGACGATCGCCATGTATTTCATGGTCAACGACAGCCCGCTCGCAGGTACGGAAGGAAAGTATGTCACTTCCCGCCATATCCGCGACAGGCTCTACAGAGAACTCAACACCGATGTCTCTCTCCGTGTCGAAGACACGGACAGCGCAGACTGCTTCAAGGTCTCCGGACGCGGCGAACTGCATTTGAGCGTCCTGATCGAAAACATGCGCCGCGAGGGCTATGAATTCGCAGTTTCCAAGGCGGAAGTCCTTTATAAGCAGGACGAGAACGGCAAGCGCCTCGAGCCGATGGAGACGGTCTATATCGACGTGCCCGAAGAGTTCAGCGGTACGGTCATCCAGAAACTGACCCAGAGAAAGGGCGAACTGTCCGGCATGACGCCCGTCGGCACATCCAACGTCCGTCTGCAGTTTTCGATCCCGTCCCGCGGACTGATCGGCTACCGCAACGATTTTCTGACCGACACCAAGGGCAACGGCATTATGAATGCTGCGTTCGAAGGCTATGGTCCCTATAAGGGAGACTTAAGCTATCGTCCGACCGGTTCCATCATTGCATGTGAAGCGGGAGAGGCGATCACCTACGGACTTTTCAATGCCCAGGAAAGAGGAACCCTCTTTATCGGACCGGGCGCAAAAGTATACAACGGCATGGTCGTCGGCCAGTCCCCCAAGACAGAGGATGTCGAGATCAATGTCTGCAAGACCAAGAAACTGACCAATACACGTGCTTCGGGTTCTGATGAAGCGCTCCATCTGACACCGCCCAGGATCATGTCCCTGGAGCAGTGCATGGATTTCATCGATACGGATGAGCTTCTGGAAGTGACTCCGAAGAACTTGAGGATCCGTAAGAAGATCCTTGATCCGCTGCTCAGAAAGAGAGCTTCTTTCCGTAAGTCCTGACAGGCTCTTTAAAGTCCTGACAGGATCCAAGGTGTTTTTTGAAACGTACCGGATACCGGGGAGGTAGGTTCATGTTTCACGGATTTGTTAAAACAGCAGCAGCAACACCGAAACTGATCGTCGGAGATGTGGATTACAATGTTTCCGAGATCATTGACCAGATGTGTGAAGCCGCGGATACCGGCGTCCGGATCCTTGTCTTTCCGGAGCTTTGCATCACCGGAGCCACCTGCGGGGACCTGTTCCGCCAGGAAAGACTGATCGAAGCGGCAAAGTACGGCCTTCAGGATATCGTGGATGCAAGCGCGGACCTGGATATGCTCATCTTTGTCGGCCTGCCCTGGGAAAAGGACGGCAAGCTCTACAATGTGACCGCAGCCGTAAAAAGCGGCACGCTGCTCGGCCTTGTACCGAAGCTGGTCACGGATACGGACGATGCTGTCAGTGAAGCCCGCTGGTTTGAAAGCGGCGCCGAGATCCCGGAACTGATCGATCCGGGCATCTTCTCGGGCGGCGCTTCCTGGCCCGATGAAGATGAAGACGAGGACGATGATGACGTTCTGCGCTTTTCCGACGGGGAATATGATCCCGATGAAGGCATGGAGCTTTCCATTGAGGAAGATGAAGATACCGATGATGACGACGCGGTCGAAGTGATCGGCGTCATCGAATCCGGTGACGATGAGGACGGTGATGATCCCCTGGGGTATGACCCGGAGTTCTTTGAAGACTGGGACGACGATGAGGAAGACGAGCCTTTCGGTGCCGGTATCGATGAACAGCCGGCCGTACCGTTCGGCAGCAATATCATATTCGAATGCACGGATTTTCCGGGACTTAAGGTGGCTGTCGAAATGGGCGAAGAGCGGAAGATGATCTTCTCGCCCGCAGCGGGACATGTGTCTGCCGGTGCGGTGATCATCGTCAATCCATGTGCCGTACGCATGGAAGCGGGAAAGATGAAAGAGACTGAAAACGATCTGCGTGCCGAATCCGGCCGCTTAAGCTGCGCTTATGTCAGAGCTTCGGCGGGACCTGACGAATCCACGACAGATGCGGTCTTCAGCGGCAGCCGTGTGATCGCGGAATGCGGGACAGTACTGGCTTCGGGAAAGCCGATGAAGACGGGTATTACCGTAACGGACATCGACTTTACGGGGATCGGGATCCGCAGGAGGGACAGCCGTTACTTCATTCAGGCAGATGAGCAGGAAACGGCAGAGGATTATGTATTCGCAGGTTTCTGCTATGATGACTTAAGTGAAGCAGTGCCGGACCGCAGGATCAGCGCTGATCCATATCTTCCCGCGAGCGGAAAGAAGTCCGTATGCAGGGAGATCCTCGATATGCAGGCGGCTGCGCTTTCAAAGCGCATGAGGCATACGGGTTCGCAGAGACTGGTGCTCGGTCTCTCCGGAGGCCTGGATTCCGCGCTCGCGGCGATCGTCAGCGTGAAGGCTGCCGAAGCTGCCGGTTTCGGTGCGGAAGCGGTGCTCTGCCTGTCCATGCCGGCTTTCGGAACGACCGGAAGAACGCATGATAACTCCGCAAAGCTTGCCGGGGCGCTTGGCTGCGAACACCGCGAGATACCGATCGCGGACAGCCTGCTCCAGCATTTCAAGGATATCGGACACCCTGTCGACCTTCACGATGCCGCTTATGAGAACGCGCAGGCAAGAGAACGCACACAGATCCTGATGGATCTTGCCAATATGGAAAAGGGCCTGGTCGTAGGGACCGGCGATATGTCAGAAGACGCGCTCGGCTGGTGTACCTATAACGGTGACCAGATGGCCATGTACAATGTCAACGCCGATATTCCCAAGACCGTGATCCGTGAGATCGTCGGGGCATTTGCCGACTCTTCGGAAAACAAAGAACTTGCGGCGGTCCTCAGGGATATCCTCGATACCCCGGTATCACCCGAACTTCTTCCCGCGGAAGCGGACGGAAGTATCGCCCAGAAGACGGAGGATATCCTCGGACCCTATGAGCTCCATGATTTCTTCCTATTCTACATGCTGAAGTACGGATACGGTCCGGAAAAGATCAGCTGGCTCGCGGAGCAGGCTTTTGCCGGCAGATATGACATGGATGAGATCCTGAACCGGCTGGAGATCTTTTACCGGAGATTCTTCGCGTCCCAGTTCAAGCGCAGCTGTGCGCCGGACGGACCTCAGATCTTCGGTTTCGCGATCAGCCCCAGAGGCGGCCTGGTCATGCCTTCGGACGCGTCCGGTATGGCATGGATCCAGGATGTGGAGATCTTGAAGAGACTCCGGGAAATGGACGGTTGATTTGGAAGGACGCAACAGAAAATTCATACTTGAGCTTCAGAAAAAGGCAAGGACGCGCCGGGAGTCGGGACTCTTTGTCATAGACGGACCGAAGATGGCCGGTGAGGTACCGGCAGATGAGGCGGAAGATGTCTATGTAACCAAAGAATTTCTGAATTCCCCGCATGCATCGGACTGCGCGCGGCTGCTCAGGGAAAAAGGTTATCTGACAGTCACCGATGCCGAAATGAAGCAGATGTCGGACACCGTCACCCCGCAGGGCATCCTCGTAGTTGCGAAACAGCGGAGGATCCGCGGCATAAAGGCCCTGATCGGGGATAAGGAGCCGCTGCTCCTGATCCTTGAGACGATCCAGGACCCCGGCAACCTCGGGACCATTCTGAGGGCTGCGGAAGCAGCCGGTGTGACCGGCGTCATCATGAACCGGGAGACTGTGGACGTCTATTCGCCCAAAGTCGTGCGTTCCACGATGGGCGCTGTACTGAGAGTGCCGTTCCTGACGGTGGAAGACCTCGGTAAATGCGTCGAAGGACTTCGTGCGGGCGCTTTTACCGGCGGAGAGCCGGTAAGGGTCCTGGCTGCCCATCTGAAAGGGGCAGTGGATTATACCGCGGAAGACTACTGCAGACCGTGCGCGGTCATGATCGGCAACGAGTCCCGCGGACTTTCGGACGAACTCGCGGATCTTTCGGACAACAGGATCCTCATTCCGATGTGCGGGTCCGTAGAGTCCCTGAATGCGGCCATGGCGGCGACAGTCATCGCGTTTGAAGCGGCCAGACAGCGCAGAATAAAGGCCTGATGCGCCGGGAGCATGAAGCGGGTTCCGCTTCAGACACGGCCATCGGCGGAACATGATATTTTGACAAGATCACAGGTTTTGTGATATAATAATAATTTCAAGCGAGGAAGGAGCGGACATGGCACCCAGGCGAAGCTATTCACCGAGAAAACTCGGCACCATGCTGGATACTGCGCACATCGTGATCGGTGTGCTGGTCGTGATCATGGCGGTTTTCACGGTGTTGGATCCCATGAAATATAAGTTTCTATTCCCTGTCATCTTCTTTCTTGCCGCGGTACTGACCCTGATCACCTCATGGTTCATGTTTACCGCATATAAGAGGAACTCCAAAAAGAAGATCGCAGGAATCATTTACCTGATCGTAGGCCTTCTGCTGTTTGGACTTTTTGTCATCAGCGCGGTCTCGATCTGGGTACACGGCTGAAAGCCGGAGCGTTGAAAGGTGGAAGTGCAGTGGATAAAGACAAACTTCTTGAAAAAGTCAACAAACTGATCGAAACAGCAAAAAATGCACACAACCAGCTCAGCTATGAGGAGATCGGCGAGGCGTTCAAGGAAGATGAACTGAACGCGGAGGCCATGGATATGATGTATTCGCTGATCGAGTCCAAGGGTGTGGATATCGTCAACTCCGACAAGGACGTGGATGAGGAACCGATCCCGGACGACGATTTTGCGAATCTGGACCTCAACAAGCTCGACAATGTGGACGATGTTCTCGGAGACGGCCTGGATGATGATTATGCCGATGAATTTTCGGATAAGGATCTGGATGAAAATGTTGACCTTGATGCGGTGGACCTCCTGGAGGGCGTCGGCACGGATGATCCCGTCCGTATGTACCTGAAGGAGATCGGCACGGTCCCGCTGCTTTCCGCGGATGAGGAGATCGAACTCGCGAAGCGTAAGGCGGACGGCGACGAAGCTGCGAAAGAACGGCTCATCGAGGCGAACCTGCGTCTGGTAGTCAGCATAGCGAAACGCTATACCGGCCGCGGCATGAGTTTCCTCGATCTGGTACAGGAGGGCAACCTCGGCCTGATCAAGGGTGTCGAGAAATTCGACCATACCAAGGGATACAAGCTTTCGACCTATGCCACCTGGTGGATCCGCCAGTCCGTCACACGTGCACTTGCGGACCAGGCGCGTACGATCCGCGTTCCGGTGCACATGGTCGAGACGATCAACAAGATGTCCAAGATGCAGCGCAAGCTGACTCTGGAGCTGGGTTATGAGCCGAGCATTCCGGAACTTGCACAGGCGCTCGGCATGTCCGAGGAGAAAGTCATGGAGATCATGCAGATTGCAAGGGAACCCGCTTCCCTGGAGACGCCGATCGGCGAAGAGGATGATTCCAACCTGGGCGATTTCGTTGCGGATTCCAATGTCGTGACTCCGGAACAGAACGTTGAGTCCGTCATGCTCCGTGAACACATCGATGCACTGCTCGGGGACCTCAAGGAGAGGGAGCGCCAGGTCATCGTGCTTCGTTTCGGACTCGAGGACGGCCATCCGCGCACGCTGGAGGAAGTCGGCAAGGAGTTCAACGTCACCCGTGAGCGTATCAGACAGATCGAGGCGAAGGCGCTCAGGAAGCTGAGAAACCCGGTCCGTTCAAAGCGAATCAGGGACTTCCTGCAGTAAACTGCAATGAATAAACGGAACTATCAGAAGGAACTTGACAAGCTCATTGAGGGCTTTCAGGCGGAGGGCAGGAGGCCGCGTCTGCTGATCCACAGCTGCTGCGCACCCTGCTCGTCCTATGTAATGGAGTATCTCAGCCGTTATTTTTCGCTGACGATGTTCTTTTACAATCCGAACATGGACAGCCGTGCGGAATATGACAAACGGGCGGCCGAACTGGAACGCCTGATCGGGGAGATGAACCGTGAAGCTGCCGACGACGCAAAGATCCGGCTGATCGTGGCGGATTACGATCCGGAGCATTTTGAAGAGATCGCACTCGGCCATGAAAATGATCCCGAACGCGGCACGCGGTGTCACCGCTGCTATGAGCTCAGGCTTCGAAAAACGGCGGAGTATATGCATGAGCATGACGAAGAATACGATTTCTTCGCTACGACGCTGACACTCAGCCCGCTGAAGGACGCTGATGTGCTCAATGATATCGCTGCTCAGCTTGCAAAGCAGTACGGCACGCCGGCTCTCGCGACGGACTTCAAGAAAAAAAACGGATATAAACGCAGCATCGAGCTGTCAAGGGAATACGGGCTTTACCGGCAGAATTACTGCGGGTGCCGGTTCTCATAGGAAGCGGTAAACGCGGACAAAACGCCCGGAGGAAAGGCCCGCGCGGCGGAAGGATGACAGAAATACCCTGCAGCAGAAAGATTGACCTGCAGGAGAGGATACAGATCAGGAGGATACACATCATGAGTGAACAATGCACCCCCAGCGCATGCAGCACCTGCGGCTCCAACTGTGCCAGCAGGCAGGCGCCCAATGATTTCATGGCGCATCTTGCGAAGGGTTCGAGTGTAAAACATGTTTATGCCGTAATGAGCGGCAAGGGCGGCGTCGGAAAATCTCTGGTCACCAGCCTGCTCGCATCGGCGTTTTCCAAAAAGGGAAACAGAGTTGCGGTCCTGGACGCGGATGTGACCGGGCCTTCTATCCCGCGGGCATTCGCGATCGACAAGAACGACCTGTATCTTTCAGAATCCGGACTGATGGTCCCGCCTGTCAGCCGCGGCGGCGTGCACGTGCTTTCTTCCAACCTGCTGCTGCAGCATGAGGACGACCCGGTACTCTGGCGAGGATCCCTGATCGCAAGCGCGATCAAACAGTTCTACAGCGAGAGCCTCTGGGATGATATCGATTATATGTTCGTGGACATGCCGCCCGGAACCG
Source organism: Lachnospiraceae bacterium (assembly GCA_017388745.1). Lineage (GTDB taxonomy): Bacteria > Bacillota > Clostridia > Lachnospirales > Lachnospiraceae > Avilachnospira. Next base: position 11,513 of record JAFPHE010000035.1, read on the forward strand.
GTGATGTGCCGCTGACGGTCTTCCAGTCGCTTCCGGTCGAAGGCATCATCATGGTCACAAGCCCGCAGGACCTTGTTTCCATGATCGTCGGAAAAGCGGTCAACATGGCCAGGAAGATGAATATCCCGGTACTCGGCATCGTTGAGAACATGTCGTATGTGGTGTGCCCGGACTGCGGACGCCACATCAACGTCTTCGGTGAGAGCCATATCGAGGATGTCGCAGCTTCCTACGGCCTGAGCGTGCTCGCCAAGCTCCCGATCGATCCGGAGATCTCCGCGGCTGTGGATGACGGACTTGTGGAAACGCTGAACACATCCTGCATGGATAAGGCGGTGGCAGCCATCGAGGCGATCGATTCCTTCACAAAGGACTGCTTCAAAGCGCCGGAAGAATAATATCAAAAAAGATCATACAAGGCGGTCTCATCCTGAACTTCTTTACGGATGGGGCCGCCCGTATTTTATATACTGCAAACCTGCCTCCGTTATGCTATAATGTGGGGACAAACCGGGAAGATGTGGATGATCCCGGGGCTTTGAACCGGAAAAGGAGTAAAGTATGAAAAAGATCCTGGTGGCAGGCGGAGCCGGCTATATAGGCTCGCATATCTGTGTGGAACTGATCAATGAAGGCTATGAGCCTTTTGTTATAGACAACCTGTACAATTCCTCGGAGCTTGCGATCAGGCGGGTGGAGGAGATCACCGGCGCAAAGGTGCCGCTTTATAAAGCGGATTTTCTCGATGAGGAAGAGATCAGCAGGATCTTTGAGATCGAAAAGCCCGAAGCGGTCATCATGTGCGCGGGCTACAAGGCCGTCGGCGAATCTGTTTCAAAGCCTCTGGAATACTATTACAACAACCTGGGAAGCCTGCTGCTCTGCTGCGACGTTATGCGCAAGCACGGCTGCAGAAATATCATTTTCTCATCCTCGGCCACCGTTTACGGGGATCCGGCGGAGATCCCGATCACGGAGCACTGCCCGAAGGGGGAGATCACCAATCCCTACGGACAGACCAAGGGGATGATCGAACAGATCCTGACAGATCTTCATAAGGCGGATGAAAGCTTCAGCGTCGTACTTCTGAGGTACTTCAACCCGATCGGCGCACATCCTTCGGGACTGATCGGCGAAGATCCGAACGGCATCCCGAACAACCTTGTTCCGTATATCGCGCAGGTCGCGATAGGGAAGAGGGAGATGATCCATGTGTTCGGAAACGACTATGATACTCCGGACGGCACCGGCATCCGCGACTACATCCATGTCGTGGACCTCGCGAAAGGACATGTCAGCGCGCTCCGCAAGCTCGAGCAGGATCCCGGCCTTCATATCTATAACCTCGGTACCGGTCACGGATATTCCGTGCTCGAAGTGATCGCGGCTTATGAAAAGGCTTGCGGCAAGGAACTGAAGAAGGTCATCGATCCGCGGCGCCCGGGCGATATCGCCTGCTGTTACTGTGATCCCGCGAAAGCCCGCGAAGAAATGGGCTGGGTGGCTGAACTCGGCATCGAGGAGATGTGCCGCGACTCATACAACTGGCAGACGAAAAACCCCGACGGCTACGGTGATGGTGAACACGCGCCGATCTGTCTCGGGGACTGACGAAGACAATGTCAACTGTGATAGTGATCGGCGGCGGCGCGGCCGGGATGATGGCGGCTTATACCGCGGCATCGAACGGACATGACGTGCGGCTGATCGAAAAAAACGAAAAACTCGGCAAGAAGATCTATATCACGGGCAAGGGCAGATGCAACTTCACCAATGCCTGTGATTTTGATACGTTTATCAGCAGCATCGTAAGCAATCCGCGGTTCATGTATTCTTCCGGACGCGCATTCGGCGCGCAGGACATGATAGCTTTCCTGGAAGAGGCGGGATGCCGTACAAAGATCGAACGGGGGAACCGGGCGTTTCCGCTTTCGGACCATGCGTCGGATGTCACGCGCGCAATGGAACGGAAGATGAAGGAAGCCGGTGTCCGGATCGAACTGAATACTGAGGCAAAGAAGATCAGAGTCCGCAGGGAAGGCGGGTTTTCGGTCGAAGTAAGGAAAAATGAGCAGGGCCGTGAAAACGGGCAGACGATCTTTGCGGATGCGGTCATCGTATGTACCGGCGGTCTGAGTTATCCTTCAACGGGGTCCACGGGAGACGGATATCGTTTCGCAGAGGATGCGGGACTGAAAGTAGGTCCCCGCGCTCCGGCGCTCTGCCCTCTGACAGTCGAAGAGCCTGACTGCGCTTCGCTGCAGGGCGTGAGTCTGAAAAACGTGTCCGTTACGGTCATGGAGCGCCTGGACACGGAAAGCCCTGAAGGAAGCACACGGAAAAAACACGGTCCGGTCATGGACAGCGAACCCGGAGAACTTCTGTTTACGCATTTCGGGCTGAGCGGTCCGCTGATCCTTACGGCGTCTTCGCTGATCGCGGCCGGTCTCGCGGAAGGAAAGCACTATTTGCTTTCCATAGACTTAAAGCCCGGCCTTACGGAACAGATGCTTGACGAACGTGTCCTGCGGGACTTCGAAAACACGCAGAACCAGCAGGCAGTAAACGCGCTCGGGAAGCTTCTGATCGCCGCTTTGAGGCCGGTCGTGCTTGAAAGGGCCGGTATCCGTCCGGATACAAAAGTGCGGGACCTTACAAAGGCACAGCGTTCGGAACTGGTACGAACGGTCAAGCATCTGACGTTTACTGTAACAGGGACCAGGGGGTATAACGAGGCGGTCATCACCCAGGGAGGCGTCAGAGTCTCGGAGATCGACCCGAAGACCATGGAAGCAAAAAACTGTCCGGGACTGTATTTTGCCGGTGAGGTGCTGGATGTGGATGCATATACCGGCGGGTTTAATCTGCAGATCGCCTGGAGCACCGGACACGCGGCCGGGTCTGCAGTCTGAGAAGGAGGTAAAGTTTGAAGGAGAAAAAGGAAGGCTTTGTCAGTATCGCCATTGACGGACCGTCCGGCGTCGGCAAAACAACGATCGCAAAATCGATTGCAGAAAAACTGCAGTATTTATATATAGATACCGGAGCCATGTTCCGGGCGCTCAGTGTGCGTTTTCAGGAACTCGGGCTGGATCCGGCGGATGAAGCTGCCGTCTGCGCCGCACTGCCGGATATCGCGCTTACCATCCGTTATGAGGAGGGTACGCAGCATATGATCGTGAACGGAGAGGATGTAACAGACCGTCTCCGGACAGAAGATATCAGCAGGATCGCGTCCGTGACCTCGCAGTATCAGAAAGTGCGTTCAAGGCTTCTGGAGATGCAGCGCGAACTTGCAAGGACCGCAGATGTGATCATGGACGGACGCGATATCGGAACTGTCGTGCTTCCGCAGGCAACGCTTAAAGTCTTTCTGACAGCGCGTGCACGCGTCAGGGCGGAACGCCGCTACAAGCAGCTTGTGAAGCTGGATAAGCTTGAAGGCGCAACGCTTGAGTCGATCGAAAAAGACATCGAGGAACGTGATTACCGTGACTCGCACAGGGAGATCGCGCCTTTAAAGCCGGCGGACGACGCTGTGACCATCGATACTTCGGATCTGACGATCGCCGAGGTCGAAGCAGCTATTCTCGATGAACTTGCAAAACGCTGCTGATACTTCCGGCTTAACAGCCGTTGAACGCGTCAGCGGGAGGATAAGCATATGAAAGTAAAGCTCGCTAAGACTGCGGGATTCTGCTACGGCGTCGAAAGAGCGGTCAATGCAGTCTATGATGAGATCAGAAAAGAAGAACGGGGAAGGATCTATACCTACGGGCCGATCGTACACAATGAGATGGTCGTGGACGATCTCAGAAAAAAAGGGGTGGACGTGATCGAAGGCATGGATGATCTGAGAGAGCGCTGCGCCCGCGGAGAGATGCGCGGCACCACGGTCATCATCCGGGCTCACGGCGTGGGCAGGGAAGTGACAGACCTGCTGGAAGCCCCCGAAAACGGTATCCGGGTCGTGGATGCGACCTGTCCTTTCGTGAAAAAGATCCATGACATCGTGCGGGAGCATCATGACAAGGGCGAACAGATCATCATTACCGGCACCAGAACGCATCCGGAAGTCCAGGGAATCCTGGGACAGATCGGCTTTGACGCGCTGGTTGTGGAAACGCCCGCGGAAGCGGAAACGCTTGCCGAAAAACTGGCTGAAAGCGCCGCAGGCAGTGCTTTGCACGGCTCCGCGGAAACTGCGGAAAGCGCAGGAAGCGGTCCTGAGAGCGCGTTTAAATACTGCCTTGTATCCCAAACGACTTTTAATACACAAAAATTCAAAGATATTGTTGATATTTTTAGAAAAAAGTTATATTATGGTACTGTTGTGAATACTATTTGCAATGCTACACAACTCAGGCAGAAAGAAGCGCTTGCTCTAAGCCGTGAATGTGATGCCATGATTGTTATAGGCGGTAAACATTCATCTAACACAGCCAAGTTGTACGACATCTGTTCGAAGGAGTGTAGTGCGACGTATTTTATAGAGTCATTAGATGATTTGAATGAAACTATTGATCAATCTGTGCGTTGCTTTGGTATTACTGCAGGGGCATCGACCCCAAAAACCATTATTCAGGAGGTTCTAAAATATGTCAGAGATGAGTTTTGAAGATATGCTTAATGAGTCTTTCAAAACAATACGTACAGGAGAGGTAGTTACGGGCAAAGTCATTGACGTAAAGCCTGAGAGCATTCTGCTCAATATCGGCTACAAGTCTGATGGTATCGTCAACAGAGCAGACTATTCCGCAGACTCCACCCTGGATCTTACTACCGTTGTCAAGGTCGGCGACGAGCTTGAGGCTAAGGTAAGAAAGATCAACGATGGTGAAGGCCTTGTAGTGCTGAGCCACAGAGATATTCTCACCGAGAAAAACAACCAGAAGGTTCAGGAAGCATTTGACAACAAGGAAGTCCTTACAGGTAAGGTTGACAAGGCTGTTAACGGCGGTCTGTCCGTGATCTATGACGGTGTCAGAGTATTTGTTCCCGCGAGCCTTGTTTCCGATACATTTGAGAGAGACCTGACCAAGTATGTCGGCCAGGACATCGAGTTCGTTATCACCGAGTTCAATCCGCAGAAGCACAGGATCATCGGCGACCGCAAGCAGCTCATCGTTGCCCGCAAGGCAGCTGCCCGCAAGGCACTCCTTGAGAGCATTCATGAGGGCGACGTTATCGACGGTACCGTTAAGAATGTTACCGACTTCGGCGCATTCGTAGATCTCGGCGGAGCAGACGGCCTGCTTCACATCTCCGAGATGGGCTGGGGCAGAACCGACAGCCCGAAGAAGACCTTCCATACCGGCGATGAGATCCGCGTCATGATCAAGGGCATCAGCGAGGAAGGCAAGATCGCTCTTACCCGCAAGTTCCCGGATGAGAATCCGTGGGTCATCGCTCTTACCAAGTATGCGGTAGGCAATGTTGTCGAAGGTAAGGTCGCAAGACTTGCTGATTTCGGTGCATTCATCAACCTCGAGCAGGGTATCGATGCACTGCTGCATGTTTCCCAGATCTCCACTGAGCGTGTCGAGAAGCCGTCAGATGTTCTGAAGGTCGGCGATGTCATCAAGGCCAAGGTCACCGATCTCGATGCAGAAGCAAAGAAGATCTCCCTTTCCATCAAGGCTCTCCTTGTTGAGAAGGCTCCGAAGCGTGAGACTAAGGAAGAGGATCTGGAAGTTGCAGATGCTTACATCGACACTTCAGATGAGGAAGAAGAGGCTCCGGCTGAGGAGTGATCTTCAGACATTCCGATGTATAAGTGATCACAGGCTGCCGCTGATGCGGCAGCCTTTTCATATCATTCAGCAATAATATGACGTGTCCGTTTTACGCCGGAACATAAGAATGGAGGCCGTACGATGGAGATCGAAAGAAAATGGCTCGTTGAAACCCTGCCTCAGCATATCAGAGACGGCATGGAATCCGGAGGGTATATGCACAGGCAGATCGTACAGGGATATCTGTGCACCGACCCTGTTCTGAGGGTGCGGCAGGACGGGAATTCATATTATCTCACCTATAAGGGAAAAGGACGGCTTGCGAGGGAAGAGCATGAGCTTCCGCTCAATGAACAGGCGTGTGCTTCCCTTCTGAAAAAGTGCGACGGTATCATCCTGAAGAAAGAGCGTTATGTCATTCCGCTGGAGGATGAGCCTGAACCGGCCTGCGGAGGCAAAGACCCTGGCGTCCGGGAGCTTGAGATCGAACTGGATATCTTCCGGGATGATTACGACGGGCTGATCTATGCGGAAGTTGAATTCTGCTCCGAAGAAGAGGCAAAAGCGTTTGAAGCGCCTTCCTGGTTCGGAAGAGAAGTGACTTACGAGAAAGGGTATTCGAACGCGGCGCTGAGCAGAAAACATCCCGGAAACCGCGACTTAATGAACTGAAGATCCGGCATTGTCCGTATCCGTGACAGGACGGCTTGTTCTTTATTGAGATAATAGCGCCTTATAAGGGCATTTCGGAAGCAGAGACCTTGCAATCGTGACTTCTTTATGTTAGAATACTAAGCTGACTTACTGTTAAAGACAGCCGCAAAGCACGGCATACCGGACTTTGCAAGTTATGCAGAAGTACCGGCCCGCATATGCTGCCGGCGTTCGTTTTAAGACGCAATATCAATAATCATGACAGGAGACAAAGGTATCATGAATGTAAAAGTTGAAAATCTGGAGAAGAACACATCTAAGATCATCGTTGAGGTTCCGGCTGAGGAATTCGAGCAGGCACTGAAGAACGCTTACAACAAAAACAAGGGCAGATATAATATCCCCGGTTTTCGTAAGGGCAAGGCTCCCCAGGCTATGATCGAGAAGCTTTTCGGAACAGGCGTTTTCTATGAAGACGCTGTCAATGAGATCCTCGATAAGACTTATCCGCAAGCCATGAAGGAATCAGGCCTGGATATCGTCAGCCGTCCGGAGATCAACATCGATGAGATCAAGCGCGGTGAGGCACTTGTATATACCGCAACGGTCGCTACCAAGCCTCCTGTAGAGCTCGGCCAGTACAAGGGCATCAGCGTGGAGAAGGCAGACGCTTCCGTATCCGCTAAGGAAGTCAACGCTGAACTGAAGAGGGTCCAGGAGCAGAACGCGCGTATCGTTGCCGTGGAGGATCCGGATTTCAAGATCAGAAAGAACGATATCGCATATATTGACTTTGAAGGCTTCGTTGACGGCGTGGCGTTTGAAGGCGGCAAGGGCGAGAACTATCCGCTGACCATCGGTTCCGGCAGCTTTATCCCGGGATTCGAGGAGCAGCTGATCGGCCATAAGGCAGGCGACGAGCTCGATGTCAATGTCACCTTCCCGGAGAACTATCAGGCAGAAGAGCTGAAAGGCAAGGCTGCAGTCTTCAAGTGCAAGGTCAACGAGATCAAGTATAAGGAGCTTCCGGAACTTGACGATGACTTCGCAGGCGAAGTTTCCGAGTTTGAGACCCTGAAGGAGTACAAGGCTTCCATCAAGGCTGACCTGAAGTCCAGAAAGGAAAAGAGTGCGGCACAGACCAATGAGAACAATGTTCTTAAGGCCGCTGTAGACAATGCGAAGGTCGAGATCCCGGCAGCCATGATCGACATGACCGTCGACAACATGGTCGGCGATATGCGCCTCAGACTCCAGCAGTCCGGTCTGCAGCTTGAGCAGTACCTCGGATATCTCGGCCAGACCATGGAGCAGTACAGAGAGACCATCCGTCCGGAAGCCGAGGTCAACACCAAGACCCGCCTGGTTCTGGATGAGATCGTAAAGCAGGAGAACATCACCGTATCCGATGAGGCACTTGACCAGAGGATCGAGCAGATGGCCCAGAGCTACAAGATGAGCGCTGATGACGTCCGCAGAAGCCTTGGTTCCGCTGTCGAAGATATGAGGAAGGATCTCGCATGCCAGGAGGCGATCGACCTGCTGGTCGCTGAAGCCGTCCTCACCGAGCCCGAGAAGAAATCTTCCAAGGGCGAGGCAGCAGATGCCGAGGAAGCAAAGGCTGAGGAGTAATATATGCCCTATACTATTCCATACGTAATTGAACAGACATCCCGGGGAGAGCGTTCCTACGATATTTTCTCGAGACTTCTGAAGGACAGGATCATTTTCCTCGGCGAGGAAGTTAATGAGACAAGTGCTTCGCTGGTCGTTGCACAGCTCCTGTTCCTTGAATCCGAAGATCCGCAGAAGGATATCCATCTCTACATCAACAGCCCCGGCGGAGTGATCACGGCGGGCATGGCGATCTATGACACCATGCAGTATATCCGCTGCGACGTTTCGACGATCTGCGTCGGCATGGCCGCCAGCATGGGAGCATTCCTGCTGGCCGGCGGAGCAAAGGGAAAGCGCTATGCGCTGCCCAACTCGGAAGTGATGATCCATCAGCCTTCCGGCGGAGCGCAGGGACAGGCAACGGAGATCCAGATCACGGCAGAATGGATCTTAAGGACCAAGAAGAAGATGAACGAGATCCTCGCTGCCAACACCGGCCAGACGGTCGAACAGATCACCCTGGACACGGAGAGAGACAAGTGGATGACGGCACAGGAAGCGCTCGACTACGGCATCATCGATAAGATCATCGAGAATCACTGATTTATGATTGAAAGCGCACCGGCGGGAAAAACCGACGGTGCGCTCATTCCCATTCAAGGAAGGATAAACATTTTATGGCTGGAAAGACACCGGTGAATATCCGATGCAGTTTCTGCGGCAAGTCCCGCGGTCAGGTACAGAAACTGATCGCAGGATCCAACAACACCTATATCTGTGACGAGTGCATCGAGCTCTGCAACGAGATCCTGGAAGAAGAGTATCAGAAGGGCAATCTCAACCGCGCGCCTGTCATCAGCGATATCAAGCTCCAGAAGCCTAAAGAGATCAAGGAGTTTCTGGATGAGTATGTCATCGGACAGGACGAAGCGAAAAGGGCACTTGCCGTTGCGGTCTACAATCATTACAAGAGGATCATGGGCGACGTTCAGGACATCGAAGTCCAGAAGTCCAATATCCTTATGATCGGACCGACAGGTTCCGGCAAGACCTATCTGGCGCAGTCCCTGGCCAAGCTTCTCGGCGTGCCGTTCGCGATCGCTGATGCGACTTCGCTGACCGAGGCCGGCTATGTCGGAGAAGATGTCGAAAACATCCTCCTCAAGCTGATCCAGGCTGCCGACATGGACATCGCGCGTGCGGAGATCGGTATCATCTACATTGACGAGATCGATAAGATCACCAAAAAGTCGGAAAATGTTTCCATTACGCGTGACGTTTCCGGTGAGGGCGTCCAGCAGGCACTCCTCAAGATCATCGAGGGTACCATGGCTTCCGTTCCTCCGCAGGGCGGCCGCAAGCATCCGCAGCAGGAAATGATGCAGATTGATACGACCAACATCCTCTTTATCTGCGGCGGTGCGTTTGACGGTCTCGAGAAGATCGTCAGCCAGAGAGTATCTGCCGGCGGCATCGGCTTCGGCGCCGAGCTCGTCAATAAGAGCGACGAGAATATCGATGAGCTGATCGCAATGACGGAACCGGAAGATCTGATCAAGTTCGGCCTGATCCCCGAGTTCATCGGACGCGTTCCGGTGACCGTGGCGCTGAAATCTCTTGATGAGGACTCGCTGATCCGTATACTGAAGGAGCCGCGCAATGCGCTTACCAAGCAGTACACCAAACTTTTCGAGATAGACGGCGTCAAACTGAGCTTCACTGACGATGCGCTCCGCGCCATTGCCCACAAAGCCGTTACAAAGAGGACCGGCGCGAGAGGTCTGAGGTCGATCCTTGAGAACGTCATGATGGAGATCATGTATGAGATCCCGTCGGATCCGTCCATCGAGAGCGTTACGATCACGGCAGACTGCGTGGAAAACGGCAGCCAGCCGCAGATCGTTCATGAAAGCGATGCAGCGGCAGCGGGAACAGGCAGGGAAGCAGCTGTCTCTGAACTGAAATTCCGGGACGTGACCGCCTGATCTGAAAAGATACATTTCAGCACCGCGCAGCCGGCAGCAGGCTTATTCGGGAAGGAGGAGAGGCAGATGGCCGCAGTCATAAAATCAAAGACAGCCGCACCTTCGCTGAAGGTCCTCGGCGCTGAGCTCGAGACCGTCTGCGGTATTACGAGCCGCTTTCCCGAAAACGACAGTCCGGAGTATGCGTTTGCAGGCAAATCCAACGTGGGAAAGTCGAGCCTGATCAATGCGCTGATGCAGAGAAAGGCTCTGGCGAGGACATCCGCAACGCCCGGAAAGACGCAGACGATCAATTTCTACCGGGTCGGGATCAGGAAAGAAGCAAATGGTTCCGGCGGACAGGAGAATACTGCAGACAGGATATCTGCGGGAGAAAATGATCTCACGCAGGACGCTGCAGGGACATTCACGGACAGCACCGTCTATTTTGTTGATCTTCCCGGATACGGTTATACCAAGGCTTCGGAATCCGTGAGAGCGGAATGGGGCAGGATGGTAGAGCGTTACCTGAAAAAGTCACGGATGCTGAAAGCGGTCTTTTTGCTGGTCGATATGAGGCATAAACCGACAGCGGACGACTGTCTCATGTATGCCTGGATCCGGGAGCAGGGCTTCACGCCTATCATCATCGCGACAAAGGCGGATAAACTTGGTAAAAACGAAAAGTCAAAGGCACTGAAACTGATCCGCGAGACGCTCACGCTTGATAAGGATTCCGTGCTGATCCCGTTTTCTTCGGAATCAAAGGAAGGACGGGAGGAGATCTATAAACTGTTCTGACAAGGCACCGGGACGGATATCCCGAAACGCACAGTGATCTTAAGAACAGACATGCTTATGAAAACTTCGGCAATCCGACCGTTGTTTAATAAATGTTCGTCGGGCCCTGGTATAGCCCGGCAGGAAAGGAGATTTAGTAACTATGGCAATGATCACGCTGCATGACGGCAGTCTTCAGGAGGTTAATGAAAACGAGGAGTTGTATCTTTCGACATTACGCCACAGCTGCTCTCATGTGCTTGCACAGGCAATCAAGCACCTTTATCCCAATGCAAAGCTTGCCATCGGTCCGTCTATCAGAGACGGATTCTACTACGACATCGATTTTGAGGAGCCGATCTCCGAGGCCAATCTCGAAGGCATCGAAAATGAGATGCGAAAGATCGTAAAGAAGAATGAGAAGATCGAATATTTCGCGCTGCCGCGTGAAGAGGCTGTCAGGCTCATGGAAGAGCAGAAAGAGCCTTATAAGGTCGAACTCATCAACGATCTTCCGGAAGGCGAACTGATCAGCTTCTTTAAACAGGGCGATTTCACGGACCTCTGTGCAGGACCGCATCTGCAGTCCACCGGCGAAGTCGGCAAGGCATTCAAGCTGCAGACTCTCGCGGGCGCTTACTGGAGAGGATCCGAAAAGAATAAGATGCTGACCCGTATCTACGGTACGGCATTCAAGACGAAGGAAGAACTGGATCAGTATCTCACCATGATCGAAGAGGCGAAGAAGCGCGACCACCGCAAGCTCGGCAAGGACCTCGGCCTCTTTATGTTCAGCGAGTACGGTCCCGGTTTCCCGTTCTATCTTCCGAACGGAATGACCCTGAAGAACCAGCTGATCGACTACTGGAGAGAACTGCACAGGAAGAACGGTTATGTCGAGATCTCGACTCCGATCATCCTGAACCGCACCCTCTGGGAGACTTCCGGCCACTGGGATCATTATAAGGAGAACATGTATACGGCCGTTATCGACGAGCAGGATTTCGCTGTCAAGCCGATGAACTGTCCGGGCTCCATCCTTGTTTATCAGTCAGAGCCGCGTTCCTACCGTGATCTTCCGCTCCGTTTTGCAGAGCTCGGTCTGGTCCACAGACACGAGAAATCCGGCGAGCTGCACGGCATGTTCCGCGTACGCTGCTTCACGCAGGATGATGCGCATACCTATATCCGTCCGGACCAGATCCAGGATGAAGTAAAGGCGATCTCCAACCTGATCAACCAGTTCTACCAGCTGTTCGGGTTCAAGTACTTTGTCGAGCTGTCCACGAGACCCGAGAACTCCATGGGTTCCGATGAGGACTGGGAGCATGCAGAGGCAGCGCTGAAAGATGCGCTGGAAGGTCTCGGCATCGACTATATCCTCAACGAAGGCGACGGCGCATTCTACGGCCCGAAGATCGACTTCCACCTGATCGACGCACTCGGCAGATCCTGGCAGTGCGGTACGATCCAGCTTGACTTCCAGCTGCCGCAGAGATTCAACCTCGAATATATGGGCGCGGACGGAGAGAAGCACCAGCCGATCATGATCCACCGTGTCGTATTCGGTTCCATCGAGCGTTTCATCGGTATCCTTACCGAGCATACCGCGGGTTCCTTCCCGACCTGGCTCGCTCCGACACAGGTCAAGATCCTTGCTGTTTCCGACAAGTTCATGGATTATGCGAACGAGGTGAAGGACGCGATCGAAGCTGCAGGAATCCGTGTTCTTGTGGATGAGCATTCCGAAAAGCTCGGATGGAAGATCCGTCAGGCACAGAAAGAAAAGGTTCCTTATATGCTGATCGTCGGTGAAAAGGATCAGGCGGACAAGACTGTTTCCGTCCGTTCCCGTGCAAACGGCGATGAGGGCGCATGTCAGCTCGCTGACTTCATTGCCCGCGTAAAGGAAGATATCGCATCGAAGAGGATGCCGCAGGTTTAAGCCGTTTATGACGGCTGCGTCCTGAAGCGGCGTGCCTTGTGCCGTACAAAGCAGCTTATCAAAATTAAAGCTTGACAAATGAGATAATGCTTTGTATAATGCGAATGTTGCGATATTGCCTGATCAGGTTTCTGACGGGCTTAGCATAGAGATTCTTTCGGAGAAGGAGGTGTAGACATGTCAATCTGTCCTAAGAATAGGTCATCCAGAGCAAGAAGAGATTCAAGAAGAGCTAACTGGAAGATGAGCGCACCCAATCTTGTCAAGTGCAGCAAGTGCGGAGCACTGGTTATGCCTCACAGAGTTTGCAAGAATTGCGGTTCATACAATAAGCGTGAGATCGTGAAGGTTGAGGACTGATCCGATACTTTCTGATCAGCGGGGATGCCTCGCGGTGTCCTGCTTTAGATGAGCATTTGAGGGCTTTCGGCTGCAGAGGTCGGAAGCCCTTTTTCTTTTAAACCTGCGGATCATATGTGATCCTCAGGCCGCGGGAATGCGGCGGCTTTATGGAGGTAAAGAATGATTAAGATCGCACTGGATATGATGGGCGGCGACAACTGCCCTGACTGCAATCTGGAAGGTGCGCTGGACGCACTGGGTGCCGCTGAAGGCTTTGAGATCGTGATGGTCGGACCCGAAGAGCTACTTCGGGAAAAGACGTCTTCATGGACTGAAGACAAAAAGGCAAGGATCAGCTTTGTCAATGCTTCGGAAGTGATCTCGACCAATGAATCGCCTGTTGCTGCGATCCGGAGGAAAAAGGATTCGACGCTCGTACGCGGTGCCGAGCTCGTCAGAAACAAAGAAGCAGATGCTTTTATTTCAGCCGGATCTTCCGGTGCCATCCTTGCCGCAGGACAGCTCAGGGTCGGAAGGCTTCCGGGTGTCGAAAGAGCGCCTCTTGCAGCTTTTGTTCCGACCAGCAAAGGATTCTGCTTCTTCATGGACTGCGGCGCCAATGTGGACGCCAAACCCGAATGGCTCTGCCAGTTTGCAAAAATGGGCACGATCTATATGAAACAGGTCATGCACTATGAAGACCCGGTCGTAAAGCTCGTCAATCTTGGTGTGGAAGAGGAAAAGGGCAATGCGCTCACAAAGGCGGCACATCCGATGCTGCAGCAGATGGAAGGCATCCATTACGGCGGTTTTGTAGAGAGCCGCGACGTGGTCTACGGTGATGCCGATATCGTCGTGACGGACGCGTTTACCGGAAATGCCATCATCAAGACTCTTGAGGGTACGGCAGGCGTACTGATGGGTATGATCAAGGATGTCCTGAAGTCGAGTCTTGCCACCAAACTTGCCGCTGCAGTTATCGCAGGACCGCTGAAGCAGAAGATCAAAAGCTTTGACGCGACCGAGCACGGCGGTGCGGTACTGCTGGGACTCAGGGGACCGGTCATCAAATGCCACGGAAACGCCAGCCGCAAGGAGATCAGAAACGCAGTGCTTCAGGCGAAGGAGTATGTGGAATCCGGCGTAGGAGAGATGATCGCAGAAGCGATCGCTGCGGATACCGAAAAGGAAAAGGCGTCCGGGGAAGCATAAATTCCAATGTAAACTGCGGATCTCCGGAATATTACGAATCTGGCATTTTCTATTGATTAATTGGCCTGTTTGTTGTATAAGAAAAAGTGTAACGGATCGAAACACCGAGGGCCCGTTAAAAACAGCTTATATTTCAGGAGGATCCAGCATGGAATTTGAAAGATTCGCAGAGATCATCAGTGAGGTATTGAATATCGATGTCGATGAGATCACACCGGAGTCAAATTTCGTCGATGACCTGGGCGCTGATTCACTTGACATGGCCGAGATCATAACGCAGGTTGAAGACGAACTTGATGTTGAGACTGATGTTGAAGATTTTGAGGAGATCGCCACGGTCGGCGATGCATTGGAAAAGATCAGACAGTACGCCGTCTGAGTTTGTATGGAAAAGGATTTAAACAGGCTGGAAGAAACGATCAGGTACCGTTTCAATGACAGGGCGCTTTTGAAGCAGGCCCTCGTCCATCCTTCCTATTCGGGCGAGATGAAGCTGCAGAGATATGAGAGCAATCAGCGCCTTGAGTTTCTGGGAGATGCGGTACTTGAACTGGCCGTTTCAGAGTATTTATATAAGGCACATCCGATGGTTGAAGAGGGAGAGCTTACAAGAAAGCGCTCCTCTCTTGTTTTTGAGACAGCTTTGGAGGTATGCGCCCGTTCGATCGGATTGGGTGACTATCTTTATCTGGGACACGGGGAGGATATCAGCCGGGGTCGGGAGAAGCCTTCGATCCTCTCTGACGCGTTTGAGGCGGTCATCGGTGCCGTCTATGTGGACGGCGGATTTGAAGCCGCATGCCGTTTCATTGACCGTTTTGTCATAGAACAGGTCGACGAACTGGCACTTTTAAAGGACGGAAAGAGCCTGATCCAGGAGTATGTACAGCGTGACGTCGGAGGCATGCTGGAGTACAGAACAGAGGCTCTGGCCGGCCCGGATCACATGAAGAGCTTCCATTCGGAACTCTATATCAATCAGGAACTGGCAGCGGAAGGATACGGGCATTCCAAGAAAAATGCGGAGCAGGATGCGGCCCGCAAGGCCTGTATCAGCCTGAAGCTGGTCTGATCGTCAAAACTCAGGATAAGCAAAAGCTGGCTTTCGCTTATCCCTCCTTTTTCCAGGAAGTATATCTGCTTCGGATCGCTTCGCCGCCACGGCTCCCGCGATCCGCAACGCGAACTCGGAAACCGCTTCGTTCGCTTTGCTCACGCAGCTTTTTTCCTCGTTCACGTTACCCTGTCAAAACTCAGGATAAGCAAAAACAGGTTTTCGCTTATCCCTCCTTTTTCCAGGAGCATATGCGCTAATGTATCTGAAAAGTATAGAGATCCAGGGTTTTAAGTCTTTTGCGCACAAGACCTTGCTTCAGTTTAATACGGGCGTCACTGCCATTGTCGGCCCGAACGGTTCCGGTAAGTCCAATATTGCCGATGCCGTCAGGTGGGTGCTTGGCGAACAGAAGGTCAGGCAGCTCCGCGGTACGGCGATGCAGGACGTCATTTTTGCGGGCACTGAGCTCAGGAAAGCTCAGGGCTTTGCTTATGTTGCTATAACGATCGATAATTCAGACGGCATCCTGCCGGTTGATTATACGGAAGTGACGGTCTCGCGCCGGCTGTTCAGGTCCGGTGAGTCAGAGTATATGATCAACGGGCAGAATGTCAGACTGAAAGATGTTCAGGAACTGTTTTATGATACCGGTATCGGCAAGGAAGGCTACTCCATCATCGGACAGGGACAGATCGA
>JAFPHE010000036.1 GCA_017388745.1 Lachnospiraceae bacterium
CACGGAAGAAGCGGAATCCGAGTCACAGACCGAATCGGAAGAAGAGATCGATTATACCTTAAGCATACAGGGAGAGCAGCTCATGCCCGATCTTTCGGGCCTGACCGTGGACGAAGCCAGGGCAAAACTGGCAGGCCTGCAGGTGAGCATGGATTCTTCCAATACCGCATACTCCGATGAATACGAAGAAGGAACAGTCATCACCCAGAGTCCCGTCGCGGGAGAAGTCCTGGTGCAGGATGCCAATGTCTTCGTAACCGTATCGCTCGGCCCGGAGTCCAATCAGGTGCTTTCCACGCTCAAAAACCTGACGATCGACGACGCTACTGCGTCGCTGAACCGTGTCGGCATCGGCGTGAGCACGGAGCCGAGACTGGAGTTCTCGGAGGATGTTGCGGAAAACTATGTTATCGGCTATGAAGAAATGCCGACCGGCGAGGCTGCGGGAAGTACGGAAGGAGTCACGGAAGAAGACGACATCGGGCGTTTTTCCAGATATGTCCGTCTGATCGTCAGCAGAGGCAAGTCAGGGGACTACATCGTAATGCCGCAGCTGGTCGGCATGACCCAGCGTTCCGCG
Source organism: Lachnospiraceae bacterium (assembly GCA_017388745.1). Lineage (GTDB taxonomy): Bacteria > Bacillota > Clostridia > Lachnospirales > Lachnospiraceae > Avilachnospira. The sequence goes on from JAFPHE010000036.1 coordinate 581, forward strand.
GAGGAACTGATCGAAAACAGCGGACTTCTGGTCGGCGGCAGGACTGCCGTCAATACGGCGGATTATGCTCCGGGAACGGTACTTTCACAGTCCGCCGCAGCGGATGACTTTATCAGGAAGGGCACGCCGGTCAATCTCCAGATCAGCGTGGATCCGGGCAGCCAGATCGCCGAAGGAACAGTCCTTCCCCCGGCTGCGCAGGATGCATACACGGAAGCCGGAGGATCTGGATCTTCCGCCGTGCTCAGCGATGAGTATTACTATGGCAGCATCGACGACGTATGTACGATCGGGGATGCTTCGACCGGCCCCGGCGAGGCGCAGGAAGTCTATGTGGCGGTAAGGCTGATGCAGCGTGTGGATGATTATGTGGAATACACGATGATCGACGAGCCGCGGCCCGTCTCCATGGGAAGCCGCATTCCGGTGACTTATCACAATATCCGCGGCGCCTATGGCGTGGACACCGGAGAGATCCAGGTATATAATGTCAATACTGACGCGGTCTACAGGACCTTTACGATCAGCTTCAACCCTATGGACTGACGGTGAACAGATGACCGGAAAGATCATTAAAGGCATCGGAGGTTTTTATTACATCCATGCAGCAGACAACCGAATATATGCATGCCGCGCGGTGGGGATCTTCCGGAAGCTTGGCATCAAACCCCTTGTCGGAGACGATGTCGAGTTCGAAGTGACGGATGAAAAGGATCTGGAAGGAAGCCTGACGTCGATACATGAGCGCAGGAACATTCTGATCCGTCCCGCAGTCGCCAACATTGACCAGGCGATGATCATCTTCGCGGTGCGCGAACCGGATCCCAACCTGAATCTGCTGGACCGTTTCCTCGTCTATATGGGGATGCAGCATATCCCGGTGATCATCTATTTCAACAAGGCCGACCTTGACAAAAACGGGCTTGTTGCAAAGTACCGTGCGATCTACGAAGCCGCGGGCTACGAGGTGGTCTGCGGGTCGACGGATGATCAGGAGACGCTTTTGAAGATCCGCGCCCGCCTGAAAGGATGTACGACCGTCCTGGCGGGACCCTCGGGCGTCGGCAAATCTTCGCTCACCAACCGGCTTTTTGAGGGCGCTCACATGGAAGTCGGGGAACTCAGCCAGAAGATCAAACGCGGCAGGCAGACAACACGGCATACGGAACTGATCGCGCTGAAGCCACGGGAAGGGGACAGTGCCGAAGACGAGGCCTATGTCCTCGATACGCCGGGTTTCACCTCGCTCTTTGTAACGGGCGTATCGTCGCAGGAGCTGCAGGATTATTTTGATGAGTTTGCGCCCCGGATCCCGGAATGCCGGTATGTCGGCTGCAGCCACGTCAATGAAGGGACTCCCATCTGCGGGGTAAGACAGGCGGTGGAACAGGGGGAGATATCCAGGGAGCGTTATGAAAATTACTGCCAGATCTACAGGGAGCTTAAGGAGCAGGAGAGCACATACCGCTGATCCCGTTCCTGCCTGACCGATGAGCATATGCAGAACGGAACGCGCCGGGACGCCGCATCACGGCATCGGCGGCAGCGGTTCCGGTAAAATAAAGGGGGAAACTATGGAGTATATCCTCGCACCGTCGATCCTTTCGGCGGATTTCGCAAATCTGGGGCCGGAGGTCCGCAAATGCGCGGATGCCGGCGCACAGTACATCCATATCGACGTCATGGACGGCAGTTTTGTTCCGAACATCACTTTCGGACCGCCCGTGATCAAAGCGATCCGCGCTTATACGGACCACATTTTCGACGCGCATCTGATGATCGATGAGCCGATCCGCTATATCAGGGAGTTCCGTGATGCGGGCTGCGACATCATTACGGTTCATCAGGAAGCCTGCACGCATCTGGACCGCACCATACAGGCGATCCATGAGACAGGTGCACGTGCCGGAGTAGTGCTCAATCCGGCAACCTCGCTGGAAACTGTAAGGGACATCCTTCCGACGCTGGATATGGTGCTGCTGATGAGCGTGAATCCGGGATTCGGAGGACAGAAATACATCCCGTACGTCACGGATAAGATCCGCCGGCTCCGTGCCATGGCCGTGGAAGCGGGGCGGCCGGAGATGGATATCGAAGTGGACGGCGGCGTAACACTCGGCAATGTCTCTCAGGTTAAAGAGGCAGGGGCCAATGTTTTTGTGGCAGGTTCTGCAGTTTTTAAAGGGGACCCCATAAAAAATATAAAAGCTTTCTTACAATGCATCGGGAATACTTGATTTCCGAATAAGATGAAGCTACGATATTTGCAGAGGAGGGCAGGAAATATTGAATTCCTACACAAGCCTTCCCGCAAAGGAGCGTAGCGATATGAAAGAAAAATTAACAGTTAAACAGATTTCAATTATCGGTTTGATGGCTGCGCTGGTCTTCGTCAGTTCGAAGCTGGAGATCCGCATACCGTCGATCCTGGGAGTGACAAGATTCCATCTCGGGAACGGTATGTGTATCCTTTCCGGTCTTTTAATGGGCGCACTTCCGGGCGGCCTGGCTGCGGGACTCGGATCATTTTTCTTTGACCTGGTCTTCTGGGGCGGCAATCCTGCCGGCTGGTGCGTGACTTTTGCCACCAAGTTCCTGATGGGTTATTTCTCCGGTCTGTTCTATCACCGGGGCACCTTCAGTCATCTGAGCAGGACCGCCAACATCGCGATCTGCGGTGCGATCGGTGAATTTGCCTATATCGTCGGATATCTTCTTAAGGAGTTCATCACTTACCGCATCGTCATGGGCAACCCCATGAGTGCAGTCTTTGCCATGCTCGTCCAGAAAGGCCTTACGTCTCTGGTCAATGCAGTGATCGCAGTCATCGTAGCCGAAGTATTATTCAGGGTACTTGTACCGATACTGAGGAAGAGCGGACTGAGTTATGAACAGGCATAGCATCCCTAAAAAGATAGCTGTCATAAATGATCTATCCGGATACGGCCGCTGCTCACTGGCAGTGGCTGTTCCTGTTATTTCCGCCCTGGGCGTGCAGGCTTGTCCCGTGCCCACGGCGATCCTTTCCAACCACACCGGATTCCCGAGTGAATATAAATATGATTTTACGGACCATATGACACCGTACATGGAAGCATGGGAGCAGCTGAAGATCCACTTCGACGGCATCCTCACAGGCTACATGAATTATGATGCCCAGGTCCGGGCGACGGCGGCGTTCATCTCCAAGTTCAAGAAGGACGACACCGTTGTTTTTGTGGATCCGGCAATGGCGGACCACGGAAGACTGTACCGCGGTTTTTCGATGGATTATGTAAACTACGTCAAGGACCGGCTGATCAAACAGGCGACGGTCATCAAGCCCAATATCACCGAAGCCTGCCTGCTGACCGGATATGACTACAACGAGGTCGTGGAAGCGACCGGGGATCATACCATGCGGAGGCTTAAGTCCTGTCTGATCAACATCATCGGGGAGCTTAAGGAACTGGGACCGACCGATATCGTCATCACGGGTGTGGACAGGGGGGAACGTATCCTGAACACACTGGCGGATGAAAACGGGGTCAGGTTCATCTCCGTAAAAAAGACCGGGCACAACCGTCCCGGAACCGGAGATATCTTCTCATCCATCGTTGCCTCCTCGCTGCTCCTCGGCATGAGCCTGGAGCATGCCGTGAGGAAAGCCTGCGACTTCATTGCCGTCGCGATCGCGATCAGCGAAGAAGCCGGCACCCCGGTCGCGGAGGGAGTTATGTTTGAAAAGGTCATGTCGAGACTGAGTGCCACGGCAGACCAGGCCAAGTATATCAGGAGATGATCTATGGAAAATAAGGGATTGGTCAGTTATCTGGCCGCTTTTATGGAAACAAAGCTGAATGTGGATGAAGGTTTTTCCCTGCTGATCGCGGCAATTGCAGCCATCATTCTTACATTTGTCATCGTCCTTGCCCTGATTCATTTCAACATGGTCTTCTTCAGAAAGTTTGTCAGGCGGAACGAACTGCACCTGAAATACGCCTACAGCCTGCTGAACTTCCTGATCATCATCTTCGGCGCGCTGCTGCTCGGACTGTTCTTCGGCGCGGGCAACAGCATGGCGAGGATCCTTCTCGGGTCTACCGGACTGGTAGTCGCTATCCTGGGCTTCGCTGCACAGTCAGCCCTCGGTGACGTTATTGCCGGTTTCATGATGGGCTTCTGCCGTCCGTTCCGGCTGGGAGACCGCATCACGCTCGACGAAAGCGGCATCAGCGGTACTGTCAGGGATATGACGATCCGGCATACGGTCATTCACCGTTTTGACGGCCTCTATGTCATCGTTCCCAACAGCGTCATGAACAAGGCGGTCATTCACAACAACAGATATAAGGGTGAGCTGACAGGCTCTTACCTGGAGTTCGCGATCAGCTACGGCAGCGATATCAGGAAAGCGATGCGCATCATCCACAATGCGGTCGTAAGCTGCCGTTATGCAGTCGAATATGTCGGCGACAACCCGGAAAACAAGCGTGCCGCCGTATATGTGACGGATTTCGGAAACAGCGCGGTCATGCTGCGTACGACGGTCTGGGCTCGCAATTCTGATGAGAACTTCCTTGCATGCAGCTCGATCCGCGAGACGGTCAAGCGCGAGTTCGACCGCCAGGGCGTCGAGATCCCGTTCAATTATCTCAATGTGGTCATGCGCGAGCAGAGCGTGAATGACGAAGACGATGTCTTAAGGCCTGTATTTGACGATGACAACATCATCGTAGCAGCCGGTGACGGCAACGAGGGCATGAAGAATGTCTTAAGCAAGGTCGACTCCTTCTGCAAGCGCCACAAGGTCTCAAGAAAGGAATCCACGCACCTGAGGATCCTCTCAGAAGAACTCGTCAATATCGTCCAGACAGAAGAAGGTACCTTTGACGGCGAATTCTCCATCCATCTGAAGGGGCAGGTCTGTGAGATCCATGTGAAGAAGGAGATGGTGCTGGATGAAGCTGCGAGAAGGAACCTGCTCGCGGTATCGAGCAGCGGCCGCAATATGGCCGAGAAGGGCGTGATGAGCACGCTCCGTTCGGTATTTGAAGATTACCGTCTGGGCGTCGTTTCCGGCGGCAGCGGCAAGTGGTCCCTGAAATCCTTCGAACAGAAGAAGGGCGAGGCCGGCCAGGACGAACAGTACTGGGAGGATCTGGAGAAATCCATCATCGCCAAGTTCGCGGATGACGTACAGATCGGCATCAACAACAACAAGGTGGACATGGTCGCCTACAAGAAGATCTGGACCGCGAAGTAAGCAAGGGAATGAAAGTGCGCATGAGCCGCACGCGATTCTTGAGTAATGACAAAAACTGTGGTATCATAGGGAAGTTAATGATTAAAATGCCGCAGGGCAAAGAAAGGTATAGATATGTTAGACATCAAGTTTGTAAGAGAAAACCCGGAACTGGTCAAGGAAAATATCAGGAAGAAGTTTCAGGATGAGAAACTTCCCCTGGTCGACGAATGTGTCGCGCTCGATGCAGAGCTCCGCAAGGTGCAGCTGGAAGCCGATGACTTAAGAGCAAAGCGCAACAAGCTGTCCAAGCAGATCGGCGGACTGATGGCAAAAGGCCTGAAGGAAGAAGCCGAGCAGGTCAAGGCGGAAGTCACGAAGGACGGAAGCCTGCTGGATGAACTGTCCGCAAGGCAGTCCGCTCTTTCCGAGGAACTTACAAAGAAGATGATGATCATCCCGCAGATGATCGATGAGACCGTACCGATCGGCAGGGATGACTCCTTCAACGTGGAGGTCCAGCGTTTCGGCGAGCCGGCAGTTCCGGACTTTGAAGTTCCGTATCATACGGATATCATGGAGAGCTTTGACGGCATCGACATGGACGCGGCCGGCAGAGTCGCAGGCAACGGTTTCTACTACCTGATCGGTGACATTGCCCGCCTGCATGAAGCCGTCATCGCGTACGCACGCGACTTTATGATCGGCAGAGGCTTCACCTACTGCATCCCGCCCTTCATGATCCGCTCCAAGGTCGTGACCGGCGTCATGTCCTTCGCTGAGATGGATGCCATGATGTATAAGATCGAGGGAGAGGACCTCTACCTCATCGGTACTTCCGAGCACTCCATGATCGGCCGTTACATCGACCAGACGCTCGATGAGGACAAACTTCCGATCACCATGACTTCCTACAGCCCCTGTTTCCGTAAGGAAAAGGGCGCGCACGGCATCGAGGAAAGAGGCGTTTACCGCATCCATCAGTTTGAGAAGCAGGAGATGATCGTCGTCTGCGAGCCGGAAGACAGCAAAAAGTGGTATGACGTGCTCTGGAAGAACACCGTTGACTTCTTCCGCACCCTGGATATCCCGGTCAGACAGCTTGAGTGCTGCTCCGGTGACCTCGCCGACCTCAAGGTCAAGTCCTGTGACGTAGAGGCCTGGTCCCCGAGACAGAAGAAGTACTTTGAAGTAGGTTCCTGCTCCAACCTCGGCGACGCCCAGGCAAGAAGACTGAAGATCCGCATCAAGTCCAAGGAAAAGGGTAACCATCTGGCACATACCCTCAACAACACCTGTGTGGCTCCGCCGCGTATGCTGATCGCTTTCCTGGAGAACAACCTTCAGGCAGACGGTTCCGTCAGGATCCCGGAGGCGCTGCGTCCGTACATGGGCGGTATCGAGGTCCTTGTACCGAAGTACAATTCCATCACAGGGAAATAATTGATATCAAGAGTTTAAGGAGCATTGATTTGAACAAAGAAGAACTCCTGAACGGTTTGAATGAGAAACAGAAGGAAGCGGTCCGGTATCTGGATGGACCGCTTCTTATTTTAGCGGGCGCAGGTTCCGGAAAGACCAGGGTGCTGACGCACAGGATCGGATATCTGATCGAGAGCGGCGTGGCACCGTGGAATATCCTTGCGATCACCTTTACCAACAAGGCGGCCGGGGAGATGCGGGACCGTGTCGACGGGCTTCTGATGGCAAGGACGGCACAGCAGGTCTTTGTATCGACATTTCACTCCATGTGTGTGAGGCTCCTGAGGTATGATATCGACAGGCTGGGCTATCAGAAGGACTTTACGATCTACGATACGGATGACCAGCGCACGCTTGTCCGTTCCTGTATCAAGGCGCTTGGCCTCGATAACAAGATGTACCGGGACCGTGCGGTCCTAAGCATCATATCTTCCGCAAAGAACGAGATGACGGATGCCGAGAGCTATACCGATTCGGCTTCGGACTTTTATGAACGGAACGTCGCGAAGATCTACACGGAGTACGAGCGGCAGCTTAAAGCCAGCAATGCGCTGGACTTTGACGACCTGCTGATCAAGACGGTGCAGCTTTTCAGGCGTTTCCCCGATGTCCTGGAGAAGTGGCAGGAGCGGTTCCGCTACATCATGGTCGACGAGTATCAGGACACCAACAACGTGCAGTTTGAGATCGTACGCATGCTGGCGGACAAGTACCGCAATCTCTGCGTCGTGGGAGACGACGACCAGTCCATCTACAAATTCCGGGGCGCCAATATAGAAAACATTCTGAGTTTCGAAAGGACGTTCCCGGGGGCGAAGGTCATCAAGCTGGAACAGAATTACCGTTCGACCAGGAGCATCCTGAATGCGGCCAACCAGGTGATCAGAAACAACAAAGGCAGGAAGGAAAAAGAGCTCTGGACGGAGAATGAAGAAGGAGAGCTTCCCGTTTACCGCGAGTATGAAACGGCGGCGCAGGAAGCGGACCGGATCATCCGGCAGGCATCGGAAGCGGCTGCGGGGGGCAGGAGCCTGAAGAGCCAGGCGATCCTGTACCGCACGAATGCGCAGTCCCGTCTACTCGAAGAAAAATGCATAGAGCGCAATATCCCGTATATCATCGTCGGCGGAGTCAACTTCTACCAGCGCAAGGAGATCAAAGACATCATCTCATACCTCAGGGTGATCTCAAACGACGTGGATGACCTTGCCTGCCAGCGTGTGATCAACGTGCCCAAACGGGGCATCGGCCAGACCACGGTGAACAGGGTCACTGCTTTTGCCGTACAGAACAATATCAGCTTTTACGCAGCGCTGACCCGCCCGGAAAACATTCCCGGCATCGGGAGCGCCGCAAAAAAGATCAGGACATTTACCGACCTGATTGAAGAGTTCCGGAGGCGCATCCGTGAAGGCGGGACAGATCTCCGCGGACTGATCGAAGCCGTGCGGGATGAGACGGGCTATGCCGAGGAACTGAAGAAGGAAGACGCAGTAACTGCGGAGACACGTCTTGAAAATATCGAGGAAATGATCAATAAGGCGGTCAGCTTTGAGGCAGACCGTGCGGCAAGGCTGGGCATCGAAGCGGTGCTCCCGGAGCCTGGAACAGACGAGATCTTCACGGCGGAGGAGAACGGGGAGGATCTTCTGGAAGAGTTCCTCGAGGAACTGTCTCTGGTCGCAGATATCGACCGCACCAACGACACGGATGACGTGCTGACCATGATGACGCTGCATTCCGCAAAAGGCCTCGAGTTTGATACGGTATACCTCTGCGGTATGGAAGACGGATTGTTTCCGTCGGCCGCAAGCATCAACGCGGAAGACCCGGAAGCGGAGATCGAAGAAGAACGCAGGCTCTGCTACGTCGGCTTTACAAGAGCAAGGAAATGGCTTAATTTAAGCTCCGCGAAGGAACGAATGGTAAACGGTGAGACGCGGTACATGAAGGTCTCGCGCTTTATCGACGAGCTGCCGGATGATGCGGCGGAGAAACATTTCCGGAGCAAAAGAAATGCCGGAGAAAGCTTCCGCGGCTTCGGAGGATACGAAGGAAGGATGGAGCACAGCCTTGGAAGTACTTCTTTCGGAAGCTCCTACGGCAGCAGCTACGCTTCCTCTTACGGCGGACGGGATGACTTCGGCAGCCGTCCCGGAGACCGTGAAGCATACAATGCCTACAACGGATTCAGCAGCCGCATGATAGGAAACTTCGGATCCCTTGACCGCACACCCGTCCGGTCCGGCCGCGGCAGCAAAGGCGCAAAAGGCCTGTCCGGTCTTTCCGGCATCAGCAAAGGATTCGGCAATGCCGGCGGCGCTGTCAAGCAGAAGCCCGATTACGGCCCCGGCGACAGAGTTCTGCATATCAAGTTCGGCACAGGAACGGTTGAAGAAGTCAAGGAAGGCGCCAAGGACTATGAAGTGACCGTGGACTTCGATACAGCCGGCCGCAAGCGCATGTTCGCCGGATTTGCAAAGCTGAAGAAAGTATGATATGATGAGCCAGAGGATAAATAAGGGCATAGTGCGGTTTTTATGCAGACGGGCATTCACGGCTCATCTGAAAGGACAGAAGAGAACGGCTTCGGAGCACGAAGCACATATGCATTATTGCGGGAGGAATAGTATGGAAAAGCTGAGCACATTGATTTCCTTAAATGAAGCAAAGAGCGCGATTGATGAGCTCATTGCCAAGGTGAAGCAGGTCGAGACGGAAGCAGAGGATGACAAGGATACCCGTAAGCTTCTGATCCTCGCGCTTTCCGTGATCGGCGCGCTGGTCGTGGTCGCTGTGATCGCCTGGGCAGTATATAAGCATTTCAGTGACGATTATCTGGATGACTATGAGGATCTGGATGACATCTTCGAAGACGAAGACTATGAAGATGAGGAAGAGGATGAAGACGAGGAAGATGAGCCGGAAGTGCTGGTCTCCGAAGATGATTTCGCTGAATGATCGTCTCTGACAGTTTGATAAAAAGGAACAGATATGATATTTGACAGAACAGTCAATGAGTGCAGCCTCGGCGGAATATGCGGAGGCTGTTACTATGTAAAGAAACTATCGGAAGGAACGCCCGGGGACGGACGTGAAGCTCAGAAGGAAATGCAGGAACGGGAGCGCTGTTCCTATGCATTCCAGCTTGGTGAAAAGGAAGAAAGAGTCCGGGGACTCCTGGAAGGTGTCTGCGGGAAGGACGGTTTCGGCTTTGAAGGGATCGAACCGAGCCCTATGCTGTTCCAGTACCGCAACAAGATGGAGTACAGCTTCGGTGACGACAGGAAGGACGGACCGCTGACACTGGGACTTCATAAAAAAAGAAGTTTTTACGACGTGGTCGAAGCGGATTGCTGCAACCTTGTTCATGAAGACTGCAACCGTATCGTTTCCACCGTCGGATACTATTTCCGGCAGCTCGGCCTAAGCTACACGGATAAGCGGACGCATCTCGGCTATCTCCGGCATCTGCTGATCCGCCGCACCGTCAATACGGGAGAGCTCCTGATCGACCTTGTGACGACCTCGCAGCCGCTGATCCCGGTGGAGAAGCATTCTGATGTCAACAATACCGCTCTTTACGATCCTGCCGGCTTTGTGAAAACGCCGGATCAGTCTTCGGATGCCGGGACGCAGGGAAGACGCGGGCGCGGCAGAAGAGGGTCGGACACAGAGATCATTCCGGGCGCAGTCCGTGCCGCCGCAGGCACCGGGACGCTCGACGAGCAGGCAGTCCTCGAAGGGATGAAACAAAGGCTCCTGCTGCTTCAGTACGCAGGCGCGCTGGAAGGAAAGATCGTCGGGATCCTGCATACTGTCAATGACTCCCTTTCCGACGCCGTTAAAAACGACCGGACGGATCTTTTATACGGTGAGGACCACATCACGGAAGAACTCCTCGGTCTTAAGTTCAGGATCTCGCCGTTTTCCTTCTTCCAGACCAATACGAAGGGAGCGGAGCTTCTTTACAGCAAGGTCCGTGAATTCATCGATGAGGAGCTGGGACCTGATATGAGGGTGTTTGACCTCTACAGCGGTACCGGCACGATCGCACAGATGCTCGCACCCTGCGTCAGGGAAGTCGTCGGCGTCGAGATCGTGGAAGAGGCAGTGGAAGCTGCGGGAGTCAATGCAGAGGCAAACGGTCTTACGAACTGCAGTTTTATTGCGGATGATGTCCTGCATGCGCTGGATGCCCTGGAGGCGCCGGACCTGATCATCATGGATCCGCCGCGCGACGGAATCAACCCGAAGGCTCTGAAGAAGATCATCGATTACGGCGTAAAGAACATGGTCTACGTCAGCTGTAAGCC
>JAFPHE010000037.1 GCA_017388745.1 Lachnospiraceae bacterium
CGCCGTCTTCATCCTTTTCATGCATGCTGATATAGGCTGTCGTTTCTCCGACACCTGCAACGACAAACAGCTGTTCGGCGTCCTTCGCAGCCTCAAGCTTAGTGATCCATTCCGGTGATTCTTCCCGCACTTCCTGTGCTTCTTTGGTGAACTCGAGCCATACGTCGCCGGACTGCAGCATCAGATGGTCTCCTTCAATGCTGTATTCACAGGCATTTTGGGCATCCGTACGGTCTGTCAGCATATAGCTGCCCCAGTAGACTTCGATATCATCCTGAATGCTGATCGTGCCTGTATGATCTTCGTTTAAAGTCACGGAGTGTTCATAAGGTATCTCTTCGCCTTCAATCTCTTCCGTTCCCTTCATGACATACCTGCCCGGAACATAGTCATACATGGCCTGCGGACCGAAATCTTCATAGCTTACGGAATCGATCACGCCGGACAGAAGGTCGCTCAGTTTCGTATCGACAGCATCGTCACCGCTCATCAGGGCATCGATCTCAAAACTCAGGACACCTCCGTTGTACTCACCAGCGATAGCGACCTTTGCGTCGCCGACGGTCTTTTTGTCATTATAGATACGCCAGTAGCTCCATTTATCTTCCGTTCCGGGGAAGAATCCTTCCGCCCTGCGGATCTCTTCCTGATCGGCCCAGGCTTCTGTCATCTCGTAAAGCAGTTCCTCCGGCTGTTTTTCCTCCGTAAAGAGGATCGTAACCGAGCCTTCCGCCGCATCATCCCCGGTATAGGAAAACTTTGCGCCGTTTTTGATCTCTTTCGCCTCCATCAAAGCCGGATCATAGCTCACTTTCCAGCCGTCAGCGCTCTCGTACTGTCCGGATCCGCCTTTTGCATTCGCCGCAAAAGACGTGATCGATAAGACGGCCAGGATGATGACTGTCAGCATACAGAATCTGCTTTTCCATTTTTTCATTGTCCGTGTCCCCTTTTTTCGTATACTTAATGCTCCGCAGTTCTGCGGGGCTTTGATTCTTCCTGAACCACAAACTGTTACAGACCTTCAAGGTACAGTCCGTGCTCCAGGATGTATGAAAGCACGGCTTTCGGTATCAGGGCGCTGAGTTTTCCGGCTTCTGTTCTGCTTTCAGCCAGTGCTTTTCTGAGTGCTGTTGAAGAGATGTCAGGCAATTTGGCCTCCAGCACGCGTATCCTCGCGCCGCGACGCTCCAGAAACCGTACGGTCTCGCCGATCTCTGTTTCGAACTTCACTTCCAGTGACTCTGCGCCTGTGATCTCTGATTTCCGTTCAGATCCGCCTTTCCTCTGAAACGCCAGGATATCCGCAAGTTCAAAGATCCTCGCGGCACGGTACCAGGACGCAAGGCCGGACAGCATATCTTCTCCGCAGATCAGAAAAAATCTCGTATCCGGTTCACGCCCGGAAAGGATCTCCAGCGTCTCCGCCATATAACTTCTGCCCGGCCGGCTGATCTCGATGTCGCTGACTGTCATCCGCGGCTCTCCGGCGATGGCAAGTTCGGTCATCTTCAGACGGTCAGACGCAGATACTCCAGGGACTTTGTGAGGCGGATCTCCATTCGGGATCCAGATCACTTCATCCAGGCCGGCCTCCGCAAGCGCAGCCCTGGCCATATTCAGATGTGCTGAGTGCGGCGGGTTGAAAGTCCCGCCGAGGATGCCGGTTTTCTTCATTGATCAGTATTATTCCTTCAGTCTTGCTGCGCCGCTCGGATACTTTTCAAACACTGCCTGGGCCATTGCCCTGCTGATCTCTTCCACACCTGCACCCCGAAGCATTCCGTCAAGACATGCCTGCATGGCCGCCTTCGCTTCTTCATAGGGGCCGGGAACATTGATGACAAGCGTCGGTCCTTTGCGCCCGCAGACAAGTTTGCTCCACATATGCCCGTTTTTACCGTAGATCTCCCGGGCAGAATACTCATCCAGATAGCGGACCAGGGCAGTGTGCGTATAGTCCTTGCCCAGTGTACTGCTGAAACGGTGTCCGCCGCCGGATCCGCCGATCAGAACGATCAGGTCCGGACCGGTCTCCGATACAGAACAGATCTTTTGAAAGATCTTATCTTCCTCATCCACGATCGGTGACACTCTCGTCACTTCCGCATCCGGCCAGGCAGCAACGATCTGACGCATCAGTTCGGGCGCATCCAGATCAAGGACGATGCCTTCCAGTATCTCATTGCCTGTCGGCAGTATGTAAGCTCTCATCCTCTCCTGATCCACCTTTCTCTCAGGCAGTCGGAAACCGGCTTATCCGGAATATCCTTCCAGTCGACCTCAACGATCTTGTCAGAGCAGCTGACCTTGGTCACATCACTGACGGTAATGCCTTCTGCCAGTGCCAGCGCTTCCACCACGCCATCCGCATTGCGGCGAATCTTTTCCGGATCCGCGTCATATACATCCATCTCGATAGAAGTACCCGTCACACCTATGACACGTACGATCGTCTGCAGCTTGTCCTGCAGGATCTGTTCGACCTGAGTCGTACTCATCCCCTTTACACTCAGTCCTGAAATCTTCAGGACTGATTTATCCGCATACGCGATAATAAACTCTTCTGCCATGTTTCCTCCAATAATCAGTTTTTATGGTTATAATAATGTACTTTTATATGGAAAATCACTGCAGTCAGTGCGTGATATATTCCCTGATCTCGATCTGTATCGTACGCCTGCCGTTATACTCATTGATCTTCGGATAATACAGGATATCGATCGTTTCGGCTTGACGGATCTCTTCCATCATTTTTTCAGCGTCGCCGAAGATGATCGCATCCAGCTGCACTCCGCGGTCTTCTTTCAGACGCATCCTCAGCACGTTCCGGTTTTTTCCGAGTATCCTGAAGTCGGATGCCCTGAGGCCTTTTTCCGCGAATACCGGTCGTTCGAAGCCCTGTCCGAACGGCGCAAGCCTTTCCAGCTCGCCGATCAGTTTCGGAGTCACGTAGCCGATCGGCATCGGCGCGTCGATCCATATCCTGTGGACAAAGTCCTCTGTGCTAAGCTTTGCCTGTTCATTGAGCAAATGCCGGAATGCATCCAGGTCCTCTTCCCGCAGGCTCAGGCCCGCAGCCATCGGATGACCTCCGAATTTGGTCAGATACCCTTCCGCGCCGCAGAGTCCCTCAAACATGTTATAAGCTTCAATGGAGCGTCCGCTTCCTTTCAGGCCCTCCTGCGCCCGGGTGACAACGATCACCGGTCGTGCATAGTATTCTTTCAGCCTGCCGGCAACTATACCTGCCAGGGACTCGTGCAGCCCGTCGATAAAGACGACAAGGACTTTATCGTTGCCGGAACTATGTTCCACGACCTCGATGCCCTGCTCCACGCCAGCTTCTGTCATGGCTTTTCGTTCCTCATTAAGACTGATCAGATGGCGGGCCAGCTGCACCGCTTCCTCCGGGTCTTCCGTAAGAAAAAGCCTGAGCGCGCTTTCCGCCGTCTCAAGTCTTCCGCCCGCGTTGATGGCGGGACCGAGGATAAATCCGACGTGGTAGGCAGAGATCTGTTTGTCGTCCAGGTGGTATTCCCTGATCAGCGTGCGGAGACCCAGGCAGGCACTGCCATAGGCGTTTTTGTCTGCAATCTGCCTTCCTCCGTTCATGATCCTTAAGCCTTCGCCGACAATGATCCGATTCTCGCCTTTCAGGGCCATGATATCGCCGATCGTTGCGATTGCCGCAAAGTCTATATATGTAAGCCAGCGGTCGTCAGGAAGACCGGCAAGGCGGAACAGCGCCCGTATGAGTTTCCATGCGGTCACTGCACCGCAGATATCCTCATGAGGATAACGGCTCGACTCCCTCTTGACATCAACGACAGCATCCGCAGGAGGCAGGATCTCCGTGCCTTTTTCATCACGTCGGACGTTATGGTGGTCTGTTACGATGACCGTCAGTCCGTGATCTTTCGCTTCCTTAAGCTCATCGACGGCTGCGATACCGTTATCGCATGTCAGCAGCAGATCCACACCCGCACCGATGGCTTCCAGTACGATGCTTCTGTTGATTCCATAACCGTCACGTATACGGTCCGGGATACGGTAGTCAGCTCTGCCGCCTGCCTCGCGTATCCCTTTTAAAAGGATATATGTCGCACAGACACCGTCGATATCGTAGTCCCCTACGATGCGGATATATTTTGCTTCCTTTACGGACTGCCACAGGATCAATGCCGCTTTGCCCATATCCGGAAGCAGCATTTCGTCATAAAGCTCATTCGTGCCCGCATGCAGGAAATAATCGATCTCTTCGTCCGTACAGATGCCTCGGTTTCTTAAGATCCTGGCTGTGACCTGATCGATCCCGAAACGTTCCGCGATTGCCTTGAAGTCTGCCCTCTTCGTATATACAAACCAGGAGCTCTTTGCTTTATTCATGATAAAACAGATCCTGATCGTCCAGAAGGTAGCTGTCTTCATCCTCTTCTTCCTCCGGAAACTCCAGATTGTCAGTAATATCCCCAAAGATCACGGCGATCTCAGGGTTGACCGTCTCCGCATCCTTAAAGACTTCCTTGACCTTATCCAGATACAGCATCAGATCAAAATCAATATCGTCAAACTCCGGCACAGGCATAAAAAAGCCGATCGCAACCGGTTCGGTGACAGACGTCAGTTCATCGTAAAGAGCATCGAGATTCTTTCCGTAATACTCCGGAAACCCCATCTCCTGTGCAATATACTCATGCACTCCCTTTTTCGATTCGGGAATGCTGAGATCCAGCAGTACCTTCTTCATTATGGCTCTCCGTATAACAGTTCAAAACTTTCGTAGTGATCTTTCGTATAATAGATCAGACCGTCATTGCTGAAAATGATCCGCTTCGGCCCGCGGCCCTTTTTCGGATTATAGTCAATATCACATTCGAAGTATTTACGACCTTTTTTCTTAGGCAGGAGATCCTCATAGTTGCCGAAGTAATCTCCGCCGATACTCATTCCGGGACAGACATCATCCAGGTTGCCCTTTGTATTGTCCCATCCGGCGTCCTTTGCTTCATTCTTTGTGATGTAGTTCGACGGCAGATGCCCGTAAGTATGGATGTAGAGGGCGACACTTTCTTTGTCCGTGTAGCTGCCGTCCTCATCGAGCTCTGTCTGTGCCGGATCATCTTCACTTTCCGGTTCTTCAGAGCCGGAATGCTGAATTGTTTCGACCGCGATAAAATCAGTTTCTCCTTGCGGAGAAGTTTCGGTCAAGCCGGTTGAAGTCGGCGCTTCTATCACAGCTGCAATGGTAGTTGCCGGTTCCGGAGATTGCCCTGACGGCATGTCCCGGATCAGTCCGAGTATATAAAAGACTGCCACTATGGCAAATATGACCAGTTCGATCTTAGTACGTTTTTTCATGGAATCATTCCCTTCAGAGTCCGGCTGTATGTAAACAGGACAAAATACATCAGCTATTATATCACATTTAAACAAACTTCATACTTGTTTTTATAGCGGCAGTGTGGTAGACTTTATCACATTAAATTATTATCGGGCAACAGTATACCTGATAGCCTGAATACATGATGATCCGGGGCCGTTATGAAGGCCTGCGCTTCAGGCAGGATTAAGGAGGAATTTATGAAGAAATATAACATTGCTATTTTAGGAGCTTCCGGAGCCGTCGGCCAGGAGATGATCAAGATCCTCGAAGAGTATCAGATCCCGGTGGGAACGCTGCTTCCGCTTGCAAGCGCCCGCAGTGCCGGTTCCGTGATCCGGTTCAACGGTCAGGACATTGAGATCAAAGAAGCAACTGAAGACAGCTTTGAGGGCATGGACTTTGTGCTCGGTGCCGTCAAGAACGCCATGTCCAAGAAATTTGCTCCCGCCATCGTTCGTGCCGGAGCCGTCTATATTGATAACAGCTCCGCGTTCCGCATGGATCCGGAAGTACCGCTCGTCGTGCCGGAGATCAACGGTGAGGATGCATTCGCCAACAAAGGCATCATTGCCAACCCCAACTGCTCCACCATCATCACACTGATGGCTGTTGCGGCGATCTCAAAGATCTCCCCGATCAAAGCTATGGTCGCCTGCACTTATCAGGCTGTATCCGGTGCAGGCCAGGATGGCCTCTATGAGCTGGAAAACCAGATGAAGGCACTCGCAGAAGGCAAAGCGGTCGAACGTAAAGTCTTCCCGCATCAGATCGCAAACAACGTCATTCCCTTTATCGGCAGCATGACCGATAACGACTATACTGACGAAGAGATGAAGATGCAGAATGAAGGACGCCGCATCATGCACCTGCCTGAGCTCAAGGTCAACTGTACCTGCGTCAGAGTTCCGGTCATGCGTTCCCACTCCATCGCCGTTACGGTCTACACTGAAAATCCGGTCAGCGTAGATGATGCAAACAAGGCGATCGCAGCATTTGAAGGCTGCCGCCTGATCGACGATTATGAAGGCCGCTGCTATCCGACGCCGCTTGACACCAGTGATCAGGATCTGGTCTGGGTCGGACGCGTCCGTAAGGACCTTATCGCAGACAACGGCCTCGTGCTCTGGTGCTGCGGCGATCAGATCCGCAAGGGTGCGGCATCCAATGCAGTACAGATCCTGAAGAAACTGATTGAACGCTGATTTTCAGGTCATATCCGTAAAACAACAAAAAAGCCTGTCGTATTTTACTTACGACAGGCTTTTTGCTATATTCAGTTATTCTTCTCCGACGAACTCTCTGATCCGATCCATGCTCTCTTCACTTAATACATGCTCGATCCTGCAGGCATCTTCTTCCGCAACATCGGTATTAACACCCAGTTTCTCCAAAAAGCGGATCAGGACTTTGTGTCTTGAATAGACAGCACTGGCTTCCTTCATTCCTTCTTCTGTCAGCTCGATAAAACCGTTGTTGTCCATCGTGATCAGACCTGCGGTACGGAGGATACTCATCGCCCTGCTGATACTTGGCCTGGAATAATCAAAGTGCTCAGCAATGTCAATGCTTCTGACGACGCCTTTCTCCGCTTTCAGCATGAGTATGGACTCAAGATAGTCCTCCCTGGACTCGCTGCGCTCCACTGCCATTTTGAATACTTCCCCTTTCTGAAACCCTGCTTTCATGAAGACCCGTGATCATCTGCGGATCCGGCTGTACATAAAAAGCATCTGAATTATCTCTATCATATCAGCTGAAAAAAATATGTCAAGATTCAAAAAATATCTTGACACCTGATGTTAGCCGTGGTAAACTAAATATCGTCAAGAAGATAGCTTATGCTAACATATCAATCCGAAAAGACAATTATTTCCGTAATACATGAAGATGTATTAACCTTCTTAAATATATGCTGCTGGGAAAGCATCGCAGTTTCGACTGCGATGCTTTCTTTTGTCTGCTGCGCTTCGTGCCGGCATGAACCCGTAATTGCAGCTGTCGGTAATAAATAAAAAAGATCCCGCAGTTCTCACTGCGGGATCTGACTTAGCTTATGTAATTATTTACGGTTCTTGAGGAAGTCCGGGATCTCAATCGGGGTCTCCCTGTTCATCTGCGGTCTGAAAGGATAGTCAGAAGAACCGCCTCCTGCCGGAGCTGCGGGAGCAGCTGCCTGAGGAGCTGTCGGACGGGTCGGCGCTGAGCCGAAACCGAAACCGAGCTGCGGGCCGTCAGCCTTGCGTGCCGGCGCCTCTTCCTTCACAGGTTTGAAACTCTGCTTTGCCTGCGGCTGCACATAGGATCCGCCTGCGGAACTTCCGCCGAAGATCCCTGTATTGGCCGGTCTGCTGAATGACTGCTGCGGCTTGGGGTTGCTGTTATTGTTGCCCTGTTCCACGATGCCTGTCGCAATAACGGTGATCGTGCATTCATCCTGTGCTTTCTCATCATAGATCGCACCGAAGATGATGTTGGCGTTCTCGCCGGCAAGCTCTTCAACAAAGCTTGCTGCTTCATTTGCCTCGATCAGGCTGATGTCGCCGCTGACATTGATAATAACATCCGAAGCACCTTCGATGGAAGTATCGAGAAGCGGGGAAGCCACTGCCTGCTTGACAGCCTCAAGTGCCTTATCATCACCCTTGGACTTACCGATACCGATGTGTGCGATGCCCTTATCCTTCATGACAGTCTGAACATCGGCAAAGTCGAGATTGATCAGTCCGGGAACATTGATCAGATCCGTAATACCGGTCACTGCCTGCAGAAGGACTTCATCCGCCTTCTTCAGTGCTTCCGGCATGGTGGTGCGTCTGTCGACCAGCTCAAGAAGCTTGTCGTTCGGAATGACGATCAGAGCATCAACGTGCTCTCTGAGATGGCTGATGCCCTCAAGAGCGTTCGTCATACGCTGTTTCGCTTCAAAACGGAACGGCTTGGTAACGATACCGACTGTCAGGATGCCCATATCTTTGGCAATACCTGCGATGACCGGTGCCGCGCCTGTACCGGTGCCGCCGCCCATACCGCAGGTGACAAATACCATGTCTGCACCCTTGAACGCCTGAGCGAGCTCATCGGAACTCTCTTCCGCTGCCTTTTCACCGATCTCCGGTCTCGCGCCTGCGCCGAGTCCCTTGGTCAGTTTCTCACCGATCTGCATCGCAGTCGGCGCCTTGCAGAACTGCAGAGCCTGCTTATCGGTATTGACTCCGACAAATTCAACTCCGGCAACATTTTCATCGATCATGCGATTGACGGCATTGTTGCCTGCGCCGCCGATACCTACAACGATGATCCTTGCTGCTGATTCACTTTCGGGTATTTTTATTTCTAACATGCTATCTCTCCACCTCTACAGTACATAATACTTCTTTTCTAATATAAGCTGTTTAACAGCATTTTTCAAGTTATTTTCCGAATAAAATCATTCCGATGTTGCGCCCCCGGTCTCTTCATCGGCTTTCACTTTAAAGCTTGTCGTGCTTCCCTTTTCCTTATCATTGTAAGTGCTTAAGTCCAGTGTTCCTTTCAGACCGCGGTTCCTGATCTCGGGAAGCATGTCGTGCAATACCGAGATCTTGGCAAGGATATCCTCGTCTCCCCCGAGGTAAACACTGATATCATCCTCCGCCAGGTCGACCGTGATGTTATGGAACTCATCAAACCGGATGCTGTCGCAGGCGATCTCGTAGAGGCTGAACTGCTGTGTCAGGTTCATGATCTCATTGAACAGCTGCGTGCTGCCGGCAGGCAGTTTTTTGCCGAGCACCACATGGCCGAACTGCAGCCCCTCGATCACGGGAACATCGGGAAGCCTTACCTGGGAGCTTTCCACCATTACGCCGTCTTTATCAAAGTACATGTAATTGCTCATGTAGACGATGCAGCCGATCGGATTCTTTTCATATATGATCAGATCGCAGCTGACCGGACCGGTCAGCATGATCTCATAATCCTGAACGAAAGGAAGCGACTTCTTTTTATGCCGCAGCTGATTGATCAGGCAAAGCGCAGTGTTCCGGTCCCAGTACTCGCTGAATACAAGTGCCTCCGCCTGTTCTGCAGTATAAGTCTTGTTTCCCCTGACACGGACATCGCGGATCCTTACGCGCAAGGCAATGGCCAGGATGAGCAGGATCACCAGGATCACTGTCCACTGCCTGACCTTTCTCTGCTTTATATAAAGGATGTCCGCTTCCTTTTGTGTCATCAGTTCCCCTGTCTGATCTGGTGTGCCACACTTAAAACGATACCGATCTCAGCCATTGTAACGAGTACTGCCGAGCCTCCGTAACTGATGAAAGGCAGCGTCACGCCGGTGTTGGGGATGACCATCGTTACGACTGCGATATTAAGAGCCACCTGCAGGCCCAGATGAGCCATAACTCCGGCACAAAGCATGGTGCCGAACACATCTGGCGCATTGTATGCGATCTTATAGATCCGGTAAATGATATAGAAGAACAGCAGGATAATGGTCGCTGCCCCGATAAATCCAAACTCTTCACAGATGATCGTAAAGATCATGTCGTTCTGGACCTCGGGGATCTTTCCGAATTTCTGTATGCTCTCTCCGAGACCGTGGCCTGTCATGCCGCCTGAGCCGATCGCATACATGCCCTGCATGGTCTGGTAGGCGTCCGCTTCAAAGATCTCCGGAGCTGCCCAGCCGACGATACGCCTCATCCAGTATTTTTCCGGACGGGTCGTCATGCCGTTATCTACGATGTACTTATGCAGCAGCGGTTTTGCACTGAACAGCGCTGCCAGTGCGGCTGTTCCCAGAGCAAGAAATGCCGCATAGTTCCTGATCGCCACAAAAAGCATGACTGCCGCGATCATGGCAACGATAAATGCAGAACTGATGTTCTGCTTCAGGATCAGGATCGTCGGAATGATACTGTATCCGATCGCACGGATGAGGTATTTTCTCTTATGCATGTTCGGCCCATGCAGTGATACATAGTATGCAAGCAGCACGATCAGTCCGACCTTCGCTACCTCAGCCGGCTGGAACGAGATACCCGCAATAACAAGCCAGCGGGTCTTGCCGTGGGAAGCCAGTCCGCTGATCAGCGTGATCAGCAGCAGGCCGCAGGCGCCGAGATACGCGCCATAAGCCACGACCGCATTTTTGACCAGGCGGTAATCGAATAGAGACATGACGATAGCAATGACCAGGCCGGCAGATCCGATCATCAGCTGCTTTTTGAAATAAAACTGCGCATCGCCCTTTTCAAGCATCGCAGTGTACTGGGAACTTGAATAGATCACAAGCAGGCCCAGCGCGAAGATAAAGATCACACCGAAAAGGAGGCTGTAGTCATAATAACGTCTCGGCTTTCTGGCCGCTGCCGGCTGCGCCTGTGAACGTGACTGCTGCATCTGCTGCTGCGCCAGGATCTCATTGCGGTACATCGGGCGCTGTACCGGCCTTGTCTGCGCCTGCCGCTGCTGTCCCTGCAGCCGGTTCGGCACCTGACTGCGGCCGCCGCGGTTCGAATCATTGCGGTATGCGGGCATCAAACAGTTCCTCCTCCTTTCGTCCGGTCTGTTTAATTATCGTTTCAAAGCTCTTCCACACACTTTTTGAAGATGCGTCCGCGCTCTTCATAATTGCGGAACATTCCCCAGCTTGCGCAAGCCGGGCTTAAAAGTACATAATCGCCTTCATCGGCAAAAGAAGCGCAGGCTTTGACCGCCTCGCTCATGTCTTCCGCGTAGGAGACTTCATCAAATCCATGCTTGCGGCAGCATTCGTAGATCTTGTCCCGGGTCTCTCCGAGAAGAACGAGCTTCTTCACCTTTCCGGGGAAGAGTTTGACCCAGTCGTCATATTCCGAATGCTTGTCGTATCCGCCTGCGATCAGGATCGTCGGTCCCGGCATAGCCTTCAGCGCCTGGATGGCAGCATCGGGGTTGGTCCCCTTCGAATCATTATAGTATCTGACCTTGCAGCGTTCCCTGACAAATTCGATGCGGTGCTCAACAGCCTTGAACTCTTTCAGGGCTTCCCGGATCTCATCGAGCGGCACATCCATTTTCAGGCCGACAGCCACGGCGGCCATGACATTTTCATAATTATGGGTGCCGAGCAGATTGAGCTCATGCACGTCGATAACGACTTGTTCCGTCCCGTTTTCTCTGAGGAAAATGCAGTCGTCGCTTAAATAGAGGCCGTCTCCCTCCGGTTTCCCGTGGGATGTGAACCAGATGACCTTCGGTTTAAGGCTCTTGCTTTTCCCGAATTTCTTAAGTTCCGGATCCGCGTAATTAAGGACAATGAAATCGTCTTCCGTCTGGTTGATCGCGATCGCTTTTTTGCAGCGGATATAGTTCGCCATGGTCTTATGGCGGTCCAGATGGTCCGGTGTGATATTCAGTATCGCGCTGACGTGCGGCTTAAACTCGCTGATCGTCTCCAGCATAAAAGAACTGACCTCGACGACCGTCGCGGATTCCTCGGATGTCTTCAGCGCCTCATTGGCGAACGGTTCGCCGATGTTGCCGGCAACATGTACATCCTGATAATGTTTCTTCAGGATCTCGCCGACCAGCGCGGTAGTCGTTGTTTTTCCGTTGGTGCCGGTAATGGCAGCCAGCTTTCCCTTGGATGCCTGATAAGCCAGTTCCAGTTCGCCGATGATCGGGACCTTTGCGTGATCCAGCACGGTAATAAAACTGCTGTCCATGGGAATGCCGGGGCTCATGATCGCGAGGTTCACTCCCCTTAAGTCCACCGGGCGCAGCTCGCCGAGGATCAGCTGTACGGCATCGGGGTCGTCAAAATTCGCCCTTACTTCCTGGGCATCCGTATCCTTATTGCTGTTATAAAGCAGCACTTCGCCGCCCATCTGCATGACCATTTTCGCGGCTGCAATGCCGCTCTTGCCGGTTCCGGCTACCAGTACTTTCCTGCTCTCCTTCATCTTGACCTCTATTCTGTCCTGCGCCTGAAAAAGGCGCTCTTATTCATACTGTTTCCGTCGTTTTGCCGCTGCCCCGGCAAGGATCACATCCGGATATAAAGCGCACCTATAAGCGCCGCGCCCGAAAGCAGCAGAGTAACGATGGTAAACGCCGCCACGATCCTCGTCTCGGAGTTGCCGAGCAGTTCGAAATGATGGTGGATCGGCGCCATCTTAAAGAAACGTTTGCCGTGAGTCTTTTTAAAATACGTCACCTGGATCATGACCGAGATCACTTCGATCATATAGATGAATCCAACGACCGGGATGTACAGTTCCGTACCGCTGACGACGGCGCTTGCTGCGACAAAGCCGCCGAGTGCCAGCGAACCGGTATCTCCCATGAATACCTTTGCCGGATAAACATTGAAGAGAAGGAATCCCAGCAGTCCTCCGAGTACGGCGCCTGCGGTCACCGACATTCCCGGCACAAAATTCGCCAGTCCCAGGATCAGGAAGAAACCTGCCACCACGCTCGTTACCGAAGAACAGAGGCCGTCCAGCCCGTCCGTAAAGTTAACGCCGTTATCGGTCCCCAGTACAACAAAGATGACGAAGGGAACGAAGATCCATACGGGAAGATCCAGATACATCGCGGTATCACGGTTCCCTGTAAAGGGGATATAGATCCTGCCGCCGCTGTGGCCGTCGCTTGCGTGGAAGAATACCCAGACTGCAAAGACCAGCGTGATCACAAGCTGCAGTGCAAGCTTTTGTTTCGGGCTCAGTCCGTCGGATTTATGGAGTCTGATCTTGAGATAGTCGTCTGCAAAACCGACCAGGCCGAAACCGGCGGTAAGAAGCAGGATCTGCAGCATCTCAAAGCTGACAGCCCCGAGACGGATCGAACCGATCAGGCTCGCCGCAATGATCGCGATCAGGAACATGATGCCTCCCATCGTAGGCGTTCCCTGCTTTTTCAGATGCGACTGCGGACCGTCGTCACGCACCTCCTGTCCGAATTTCATCCGGTGCAGCATCGGGATGAAGCCCGGCGCGAGCATGACCGTGATCACAAACGATATGCATATAGTCAGAAATGCCGCCTCCAGTCCGGCGAGGTCAAGCATCAGATTCATATTTCAGTCTCCTTTATTCAGGATAATATGTCCTTCCAGCATTTCAGGCAAAGACTCAGGCTCTTTACTCCGTGGTCTCCGGTTCGGATCCGCTTTCCGTCGGGATCTCGATCATCTCCATCGTCTCCGGTTCCGGAAGCTCATACGGCAGTTCCGCCCCGTTGTCATCACCCTCAATGAATTCATCGGTCTGCATTTCGGCTGTCTCTTCGCTGATCTGATCCGCAGAGATCGTTTCATAGACCGGCTCGCCGTTGGAATTGGTCAGCACATTGACGGTGCCTTCCGGGGCTGTCTCCTCTTCGGTACTGCTTTCATTGCCCATCGTCTGATGAGAGTCTCCCTCCTCGGACGGAAGCAGTGTATCGGGAATGACATAATTCTCACCGTCCGTGCCTTCCGGATAGATGTTCATCGCCGGAAGCGCCTCTGACATGATCTTCGAGAAGATGCCTGATGCGAAGGAGCTGTGTGCCGCAGCCTCACCGGGCAGCTTCGGCTCATCGATGATGACATAGCATAAAAGGGCCGGATCCTCTGCAGGAGCAAAGCCGCAGAAAGAAACCACATACGTCTTCGCCGCACGCGGCTGTTTCTGAGCGGTTCCCGTCTTGCCGCCCACCGTATAACCGGGCACCTTGGCCGCTCCACCGGTACCGCTTTCAACAGTCTCGACCAGCGCGTGCTTGATGAAGTCGCAGGTAGATGCGGAAACGGTCTCCCTGACCAGCAGCGGCTGTACGTCTTCCTTCAGCGCGCCGTCGGCAGAGAGGATCTGTTTAACGACATGGGGCTTATAGTAATAACCGCCGTTCAGGATCGAACAGTAGGCGGAAGCCATCTGGATCATGGAGCAGTTATAGTTTTGTCCGAAGGAATTGGTCGCAAGCTGCGTGCGTCCGATTTCATCGCTGGCGAAACCAAGGTTCTCCGTATTGGCTTCCGCAGGCAGGTCCACGCCCGTGAAGCTGCCGAAGCCGAACAGACGCTCGTATTTCATGAACGTCTGCGCTTTTTCCGCAAACGCGATGTTCATCATAACGACGTTGCAGGACTTGGTGATACTTCCTGTCACGTCAAGCACTCCGTGGCCGTTACGGTTGACGCAGTTGATCTTCCATGTATGGATGCCGTCGGAAAGCTGTACGTTGCCGTCGCACCGGAACGAATCGTTTTCCGAAATAACGTTTTCCTCAAGCGCACCGGCGACAGTAAAGATCTTCTGGGTGGAACCCGGCTCGTAAGTATCACTGACGCAAAGGTTGCGCCAGTTCTGATACATGGCGATCGTTTCGCCGAGCTTCATGATCTCTTCCCGGCTGTAATGATCCGGGACTTCTTTACTCGTAATGGACGGAAGATCCGGATTTTTTAGTCTGTAATCGGAAACTGCTTCATTAATTCCAAAAG
>JAFPHE010000038.1 GCA_017388745.1 Lachnospiraceae bacterium
GAAGTGCGTCAAGTGCGGCATCTGTATCGGCAAGTGCCCGAAGAAGGTCCTGAAGTTCGGCGAGCCGAAGCCCGAAGGCGTAGTATTCGACGAGAGCAAGTGCGTATACTGCACGCTCTGCGCGAAGAAGTGCCCGGTCGGCGCAATCGAGGTAGACCGCCCGAACAAGACCTGGAAGATCGACCGCGATACCTGCATCAAGTGCGGCGCCTGCATAAAGGGCTGCCCGAAGCAGGCACTCAGCATGGGTCCGATCGAGGACTGATCAAAGCATCGTTATGCCTTAAACGGTGTAACAGACAAAACATAAGCAGCGGCTGTCTTACTGCAGAGACAGCGGCAGAGTGCTTAAACATAATTCCTTCCATAAGATGGCGGCGCGTACCGGTTGGTATGCGCCGTCTGTTTTTGATTTTAGATATAAGCAAAACATATAAAGAATTATAAGAATTTTTAAAAATGCAGACAAAATGTATTGACACTTCATGAAAATAATGCTATTCTAACGCACAACAAGAGAAAAACCAAGTAAGCAGGTAGGCGGAAGCCCGCCTTTGCTGAAGAAAGGAGGACCAGCCATGAAGAGACTTCATACGATGAAAGCCATGTGTATGTATATGTGCGGCATGATGCGCCGTATGTATTAAAGTCGTTCTTCGCATGAGCTGAGTTTTCAAACAGAGTTGAATCATCAGACAGGGCGATCGGACGACGCCCTGTTTTTTGTGGGAAGATATGGAGCCACAGGACGGTCATAGGGACCATGGGACCGAATGTGCGTGCCGGAAAGAAGTTTAAGGCCGGCAGTATCGACCACAGGATGAAAGAAACATCCGCAGGGCAACAGGTATGCTTTATGCGGATGTTTTTATTCCGCAAAACCGTACATTTCAGACTTCAGGAGGAACATCATGAAAAAGAACATTATAGCAGCAGTACTTACTACGATCATCGCGGCGGCAGCCATCACCGCGTGCGGCGGTTCTTCCGCGGCAGCTGCAACTGCGGCAGCAATGACAGCAGCGGAAACGACCACCGAAGCCGCAGCTGAGACCACGGATGAAGAAGCAGCGGATACGGATGCTGCCGCAGAAACTCCGGCGGAACCGATCCGCCTGACCATCGGCGTGACCGGAAGCGTCTACGACGATCTCTGGGCACCGGCGATCGAGACCCTGGAGAAGGAAGGCATCATCCTTGAGACCGTACAGTTTTCCGACTATGTGACGCCCAACAACGCGCTTGCAAATGGCGAGACAGATCTGAACGGATTCCAGCATCGTATTTATCTTGCGTCGGAGATCGAGCAATACGGTTATGAGATCACAAACATCGGCAATACCTTCATCTCTCCGATGAACCTTTATTCCGACAAGCTCACCTCACTGGACGAGATTCAGGACGGAGACGTCATTGCGATCCCGAACGATCCCACAAACGGCGGCAGAGCCATCAAGGTCTTAAGCGACGCAGGTCTGATCACACTGAAGGCTGACGCCGGATTCAATCCGACAGTGGAGGATGTAGAGAATTATAACGTCGGCATCACCATCGAGGAACTTGCAGCCAATACGATCCCGTCAGTTCTTCCGGATGTTGCCGCGGCGATCATCAACGGCAATTACGCGCTTGACTTCGGCTTAAGGACAGAAGATGCGCTCTTCCACGACAAGATGTCGGAAGAGGAGTACTGGAACCTGATTGCCTGCAGGACTGAGGACTTAAGTGATCCGGTGCTGGTCGATGCATACGATAAGGTCGTCAAAGCATACCAGTCCGCAGGGACCAAGCAGGTCTACGACGAGCAGTTCGGCGGCTACTATGTAGGCGTAGGCTGGGATCAGGATCTTCTTGCAGATTACAAGTGATAAATGATTTATAAGAATACAGAGTTATGGCTACATTACGAGAAGACCTCAGCCGGATCATACCGGATCCGGAGAGGATCATTACAGACAACATCGACAGAAAATATTTA
This sequence comes from Lachnospiraceae bacterium, assembly GCA_017388745.1. Lineage (GTDB taxonomy): Bacteria > Bacillota > Clostridia > Lachnospirales > Lachnospiraceae > Avilachnospira. The sequence continues at coordinate 1,979 of JAFPHE010000038.1, forward strand.
AGTGACCAGCTCGGCAGAAAACAAGGACACGCGGAAGCTCTTGTTTTCACCATTTCGACCGAGGAGGTCAGCGGCGTGCTGCAGTACGCGTACGCACACGGTATCGCAGTCACACCGCGCGGTGCCGGCACAAACCTGGTCGGTTCTACGGTCCCGCAGAAGGGCGGTATCATCCTGGATCTGAGTAGGATGAACCGGATCCTGGAATTGGACGAGGATACCTTTACCGTGACGGTGGAGCCCGGCATTCTGCTGAGAGATCTGCAGGCTTTTGTGGAATCGAAAGGATTTTTTTATCCGCCGGATCCCGGTGAGAAAGAAGCATCCATAGGAGGCAATATCAGTACCAATGCCGGCGGGATGCGCGCCGTGAAGTACGGCGTCACGAGGGATTATGTACGCGGACTGGAACTCGTTACCGCAGACGGAACCGTCATGACCGTCGGCACCAAAAACGTCAAGGATACGACGGGCCTGCCTTTAAAGCACCTTGTCATCGGCGCGGAAGGAACGCTGGCAGTGATTACAAAGTGTATCCTGCGGCTGATCCCGAAACCGGAAACGACCGTGAGTGTATTGGTTTCATTTTCTGATTTAAAGACCGGCATCGGAAGTGTGATCAGAATACTCAGAGCCAATGCGGACCCTGTGGCGGTAGAGTTCATGGAGCGCAATGTCGTTGCCCTCGGTGAGTCTTATGCAGGGATAAAGTATCCTGAGACCCCGAATGGCGCCAAACCCGCTGAGTCCTATATACTGCTTTCATTCGACGGAAGCAGCGAGGATGTTGCACAAAAAGTAGAGCGTGTTCGCAGGCTGGCGCTTGAGAACGGCGCGCTCGATTACCTTCCGCTCTGGGACCCGCAGCAGGCTGCTGAGATCTGGGCAGTACGCGGTGCTCTGGTGAAGGCGGTAGAGGCGGTTTCGGAACAGGAACCCATTGACCTGGTCGTTCCGATCGACCGCTCGGAAGAGTTTATCCGTTTCGTCAACGAATTAAGCGCACGCACGGGCATGCAGATGATCAGTTTCGGGCACGCGGGAGACGGCAATGTCCATCTGTGCGTCGTTCGCGGCGATCGGGACGAAGAGACCTGGGAGCGCGAGCTTGATGCGAATCTGACAGAACTCTACAGCAGGACCTACGAGATCGGCGGCCTGATCTCCGGAGAGCATGGACTGGGGATCGCCAAGCGAAAGTATTTCTTTAAGGAAACGGCAGCTGCCAATGTCGCCTGGATGAACCGGATCAAGGATGCGCTTGATCCCCGGCATATCCTTAACGACAGGATATCCTACATCCGGTAAGCCTGTCTGCTTCCCGGCTTGTGCCGCCGGAGTACAGCTTTGATCCGTAATGCGCCGCAGATGCGTTTTCCTGAATGCTGCGACGTCATCCGCGGAAACACTTCCTGTGCGGCTGAACCGGAGCAGCATTGATTCAGTGCTTCTAATATAGATGCAAATTCCTGAAATAAGTAAAATATTTCCAATTTTAAATGAAAAGTTAGGAACAAAACCATCAAAATGTGGGTATTGCTTCTAACTTTTTCTTTATTTTTATAAAAAATGTGGAAAATGTAGATTCAAATGCGGTGATCATCCATAAATGCATCTATATTTCAAGTCCGTCTGTCTTCACGAGTGCCAAGATCACCGGCGCATGGATATAGTATACTTGAAACTGAATGAAAAGGTGCTATAATGTTAGCGTAAGCTAATTAGCAAAAGACAACACAAATTATAAATGCTTATAAATATCAAATGATTAGGACTGCAGACGGTTCATAAGAATGAATATACTGGTCAAAGCAGAGCATATATCAAAGGACTACCAGCTTGGTGAGGTCACGGTACACGCCCTTAAGGACGTGTCATTTGAGATATACGAAAAAGAACTGATCGTGATTCTGGGTCCAAGCGGATCAGGAAAGAGCACGACGCTCAACATACTTGGCGGGATCGAGACGGCGACGACGGGCAATGTTTATTATGCCGGTATACCGCTTGACTGGAGGGATCCGGCTGTGCTTACTGCATACAGACGCGACCATATCGGTTTTATCTTCCAGTTTTACAACCTTCTTCCCGGCCTGACCGCACTGGAGAATATAGCACTTTCGGCGGAACTCTCGAAAAGTCCGCTGGACCCGTCAAGGCTCATCGAAGAAGTAGGGCTTGGGGACAGGCGGGACCATTTTCCGAACCGTCTCTCGGGAGGCGAACAGCAGCGGATCGCGATCGCGCGGGCGCTGTGCAAGAACCCGGACCTGCTGCTTTGCGATGAGCCGACCGGCGCGCTGGATTCCGCGACCGGCATCCAGGTGCTTAAGCTGATCGAGCAGTTCTGCAGGGAATATGAAAAGACCGTTATACTGATCACGCATAATCAGGATATCGCGAAGATCGCGGACAGAGTGTTTCATTTCCGGGACGGCAGGATCGAGAGGATCATGGATAACCCTCATCCGATCAAGCCGGAGGATCTTCATTGGTAGGAATAAAAGATGAAAGAAATGCGGCTTGAATCCAACTGCATATCTGAATATCGGAGGCGCGCGTCATGAAAAGCTTCCGTAAAAACGTGCTGCGCCTCGCGCTGCGCAATAAGGGCGCCATCATCGGCGCGATGCTGATCATAGGCATCGGTATCTTTGTTTATGTCTCCATGATCGATACCCTTCGAAACCTGGACGACCAGGTGCAGGCGTATTATCGGGAGAGCGAGCTTGCGGACGTCTTTGCCGAGGTTGAAGGGATCTCATCCCCGGAACTGGAACGTCTCACGGAGATTCCCGGGATCAAGTCTGCAGGAGGACACATGGCACGGGACGTCCGGATCCTTGCGGATGGCCAGGAAACGATCGTGACAGTACATCTGCTTTCCTATGATCCCGAGGATGAAATCAACCGGATCACGCTTCTGAAGGCAGCAGATACCGGATTCCGGGGCGACGGGATAATACATGCGGCAGCCGACTGGATAGCATCCGCCGGAGATGACGCTGAAGCCGGACAGGCAGGAACCGCTCCGACAGGAATGGAAAGCTCCAGGGGCGCAGCCTTCGGTGAGGGCAATGCTGCTGAAGTTATGACGAGCGGCACGAAGCTGCAGCCCGGAGAGACCCCGGAAGAAGACGACATTTTCCTGGGTGTCCGTATGGAAGGCTACTATGTATACCCGGCGGGCACCGAGATCAAGCTTCTCGCGGGCGGACAGGCGCTCAGATTTATCTATCGCGGTATCTGCCGTTCGCCGGACTACATCTATTCGATCCCGCATGGCGGGGCTATGTCCCCGGACGGAGAGGTCTATGACATTGCGGCCATCAGCAAGGACCGCATGGAACGGTTGCTCGGGGTAAGCGACAGCCTCAACGAACTCGGTTTTGTCCTGGCGGACGGATACAGCTATGAGGACGTCCGGCATCAGCTGACGGACCGGCTCACGCAATACGGACTCAAGTCCATCTGTGAGA
>JAFPHE010000039.1 GCA_017388745.1 Lachnospiraceae bacterium
AGTCTTTGTCAAACCGATGCTGACACGTTCTGACGTCGACAACATCAACGGCGTGGACGGCGCCATGGGTCCCTCCTACGGCGCTTTTTACCGCGTCCCTGCGGGAAGCACTTCCGTGCACCGCGCCTATACCGACGGGGCGCATATCGCTGCCGCGATCGAAAAGGCAGGATTCGAGAGGAATCTGCGCAGTGAATACTATGACCCGGACCGCTGGCATTTTGCACCCGAAAGTTCTCCGGTAGATCTTTCCGGACACCCCGGCGCTGTTTCCGCAAAGCACCTCGAGATGGCGGGTTGCTACCCGATCACAAAGAGCGAGCTCAGTTATAACGAAGAAGACGGGCTCTATTACCGCAGCATATACGGAGAGCCGCAGTGCGACGCTGTGACCGGAGAGCAGCTTTCCTTCAGCAACATTCTCATAAAGAGCGAGACCTCCGGAAGCCGGGGCGCAGGGTACCTCTACTTCCACTCTCTCGACGGCGGACATGAGGCATGGTACCTGACCGGCGGACATATGATCCACGGCACATGGCTGAAGACCAACGAGTATGAGACCACCCGTTTCTTCGACGATAACGGCGAAGAGATCCGGCTCAATACCGGCAGGACCATGGTATACATCGCCCGGACCGGCCAGGATTCCTTTGACGCGGACGGTGTAAGATTCCAACTATAAATTATTACAAAAACCGATAATGATCATTAGTTATAACGGGTATATAAAAACAAAGAAAACATTTCTCATTTCGATGAGTATGTGATATATTAGTCTGTAGCGGATTTTTCCTGAAATGAATTAAGGAGGATTATTGAATGAAAAAATACGTATACCTTTTCACAGAAGGCAATGCTGACATGCGCAACCTTCTCGGAGGTAAAGGTGCCAACCTTGCAGAGATGACCAACCTCGGTCTTCCGGTTCCGCAGGGATTCACTATCTCAACTGAAGCCTGCACTCAGTACTATGAGGATGGACGTCAGATCAACGACGAGATCATGCAGGAGATCATGGACAATGTCCGTAAGATGGAAGAGATCAACGGCAAGAAGTTCGGTGACAAGGTCAATCCGCTGCTTGTCTCTGTTCGTTCCGGTGCGCGCGCTTCCATGCCCGGTATGATGGATACGATCCTGAACCTCGGTCTGAACGACGAAGTCGTCGAAGCAATGATCAAGGGCAACCCGGATCCCAAGTTTGAGCGTTTCGTTTATGACTCTTACCGCCGTTTCATCCAGATGTTCTCAGACGTCGTCATGGAAGTCGGCAAGAAGTACTTCGAGCAGCTGATCGACAAGATGAAGGCTGAAAAGGGTGTTGTTTACGACGTAGACCTTACTGCTGCAGACCTCAAGAACCTTGCCGAGCAGTTCAAGGCTGAGTATAAGAAGCAGATCGGCGAGGACTTCCCGTCTGATCCGGTCGTACAGCTGAAGGAATCCATCAAGGCAGTCTTCCGTTCCTGGGACAACCCGAGAGCGAACGTCTACCGCCGTGACAATGATATCCCGTATTCCTGGGGTACCGCTGTCAACGTCATGCCGATGGTCTTCGGTAACCTTAATGACAACTCCGGTACCGGTGTTGCGTTCACACGTGATCCCGCAACCGGCGAGAAGAAGCTGATGGGCGAGTTCCTGACCAATGCACAGGGTGAAGACGTCGTCGCAGGTATCCGTACCCCGATGCCGATCGCCGAGATGCAGAACAAGTTCCCGGCAGCATTCGAGCAGTTCACCCAGGTCTGCAAGAACCTGGAGAACCACTATCGTGACATGCAGGATATGGAGTTCACCGTTGAGAACGGCAAGCTCTACATGCTGCAGACCAGAAGCGGCAAGAGAACTGCTCAGGCAGCTCTGCAGATCGCATGCGATCTCGTAGACGAAGGCCTTCGCACTCCGAAGGAAGCTGTTGCGATGATCGATCCGCGTAACCTGGATACTCTTCTTCACCCGCAGTTCGATCCGGCTGCCCTGAAGGCAGCTACTCCGGTCGCAAAGGCTCTGGCAGCTTCGCCGGGTGCTGCATGCGGCAAGATCGTCTTCTCCGCTGAGGATGCGAAGGAATGGAAGAAGAGAGGCGAGAAGGTCGTCCTTGTCCGTCTCGAGACCTCCCCGGAGGATATCGAAGGCATGAAGGCTTCCCAGGGTATCCTGACTGTCCGCGGCGGCATGACCAGCCACGCTGCAGTCGTTGCCCGCGGTATGGGCACCTGCTGCGTATCCGGCTGCTCCGAGATCGCCATGGATGAGGAAAACAAGAGATTCGTCCTTGCCGGCAAGGAATACCATGAGGGTGACTATATCTCCCTTGACGGTTCCACCGGTAAGATCTATGACGGCATCATCCCGACCGTTGACGCTTCCATCGCAGGCACCTTCGGCCGCATCATGGGATGGGCTGATGAGTTCCGTTCACTGAAGGTCCGTACCAACGCCGACACACCGCGTGACGCAAAGAACGCAAGAAACCTCGGCGCTGAGGGTATCGGCCTCTGCCGTACCGAGCACATGTTCTTCGATTCAGACCGTATCGGACCGTTCCGTGAGATGATCTGCTCCGACACTGTCGAGGACCGTGTCAAGGCTCTGGCTAAGATCGAGAAGTTCCAGCAGGCTGACTTCGAAGGCATTTACGAAGCTATGGAAGGCACTCCGGTCACCATTCGTTTCCTGGATCCGCCGCTTCATGAGTTCGTTCCGACCGAAGAAGCTGACATCGAAGCTCTTGCAAAGGCTCAGGGCAAGACCGTTGAGCATATCAAGAACATCATCTCCGCTCTTCACGAGTTCAACCCGATGATGGGTCACCGCGGATGCCGTCTGGCTGTCACCTATCCCGAGATCGCTGAAATGCAGACCCGCGCAGTCATCAAGGCTGCTCTGGCTGTCAATAAGCGCAAGGGCTGGAAGATGGTCCCCGAGATCATGATCCCGCTCGTAGGCGAAGTGAAAGAGTTCAAGTATGTCAAGGACATCGTCGTCAAGACCGCTGACGAAGTCATCAAGGAATCCGGTGAGGAGCTGAAGTATATCGTCGGCACCATGATCGAGATCCCGAGAGCTGCCCTGACCGCTGACGCGATCGGCGCTGAAGCAGCATTCTTCTCCTTCGGTACCAATGACCTGACCCAGATGACCTTCGGCTTCAGCCGTGATGATGCCGGCAAGTTCCTCGGCGCTTACTACGACAAGAAGATCTACGAGAACGATCCGTTCGCAAAGCTCGACCAGGTCGGCGTAGGCAAGCTCGTAGACATGGCCTGCAAGCTGGGCCGCGGCGCGAACCCGGATCTGCACCTCGGTATCTGCGGCGAGCACGGCGGAGATCCGTCTTCTGTTGATTTCTTCCACAGAGTCGGTCTCGACTATGTCTCCTGCAGCCCGTTCCGTGTTCCGATCGCACGTCTTGCAGCAGCACAGGCAGCGATCGCCAATCCGAGAGCATAAGCTTCGGGGATGACATTATCATAACTGTCTCACTATGTAAAAGGCAGGGTTCCTCTTTCGGGGAACCCTGTTTTCATTTATTATAAAGTCTTTCTCCTGCCGGAAAGTGAGCAGACGAAAACAGCACCCGTTTTCGGGTGCTGCATTTGTTTTCTTATTGATCTTTCCGAATTACTTACGGATACCAAGCTTCTTGATAAGCTCTCTGTAGCCTTCCAGATCCTTCTTCTGAAGGTACTGAAGCATGCTTCTGCGGCGGCCGACCATCATCAGAAGGCCTCTTCTGGAGTGATGATCCTTCGGGTTCTGCTTCAGATGCTCGGTGAGCTCATTGATACGTGCGGTCAGGATAGCGATCTGAACTTCCGGTGAACCGGTGTCGCCTTCCTTACGGCCATAGGTCTTGATGATGTCTGTCTTCTTGTCTTTTGCGATCATGTTGCTTTCTCCTTTTTCTTCTGTCTCCGGATCATGTCCGGGATATCATACCCGCGAGCCTGAGTTTCCGTCAAGGAACCCGTAAAACCAAGACTGCGGCGTCAAACGTGGATATACTACCATAACGGCGTCGAAAATGCAAGCATTCCCCGGCATTTCCTGAAAAACAATCACATGGCGAAGAACGCTTCCACCGCGGGGATGTCCTTCTCCTCGAGATGCTGCCTGAGCGCTTCGAGGCTCTCGAATTTCTCTTCCGGCCTAATGAAGAAACAAAGCTCCACCTTGACCTTCTTTCCGTAGAAATCTCCGCTCTCGTCAAAAAGATGTGTCTCGAGCATCACCTGGTGTTCATCGGATCCGTCCACAGTCGGGCGCGAACCCAGATTGGACATACCATGCAGGGGATGTTCCATGTCGAAAACACCTTTGTCGTCCGCAACATATGCCTGGACCGCATAAGCGCCTTTGGGCGGGAGGATCAGCTCCGGAGGCACTTTCATATTCATCGTCGGGATCCTGAGCCTTTCCGTACCGAGATGCCTGCCGTGTACGACATAGCCGGTGATCGCATACGGAGCCCCCAGCAGACGCGTCACATGGAGCATGTCGCCCTTTTCGATTTCCTGGCGAAGGAGCGTGGAACTGATGACCTGCGCGCCGTTCTCGTTTTCACCGTCCGCTCCATCGCACGGATCCGGATCCTTTTTTTCAGCCTTGGCCGCAGCAAGCTTGCTCTCAGCCAGAATGGAAACGACTCTGTTTGCCGGTTCTTTGGAAAGGTCGATCCTGACTTTTTCTATCAGATCGACGATGATACCGTATTTTTCGGCATTGGCCCGGAGAAAGTCTGCGTTGCCCTGCTTACCGCGGCCGAAGGAAACGTCATCTCCCGCCACGATCGCTTTCATGCTGTATCGTCCGATCAGGATCTTTTCCAGGAAGTCCTCTG
>JAFPHE010000040.1 GCA_017388745.1 Lachnospiraceae bacterium
AGATGACGCGGCAGGGATTCTGGAAGAATCTGCGCAAGTACGGCAAGGAAGCCGGACTGGAGCAGGAAGTCACGCCGCATATGCTGCGGCACAGCTTCGCTGTCTATGCCCTTAAAAAGGGCGCAGACATCCATGTGCTTCAGAGCATCATGGGCCACAGCGATATCGCTTCTACAAATGAGTACAACGCGCTCCTTTAAGGGAGCGCGTTGTTTTATGACAAGGAGATATTCAATAAAAAACCGGGGCTTTGTGGCGGAATTACTGCCTTTGTTTTGACGATATGCATCATCAGTACTGCTTGATGCGGTCGTCCTCGCTTTCTCCGGTCTTTTTGAGATCGCGGATCTCGACGAAATAGGAGCCGCCGTTTTCCATCTTGACTTCGATGCGGTCGCCTACACGATGACCCATCAGGGCGGCGCCCAGAGGAGATTCGTTGGAGATCAGCCCTTTCCGGGAGTCGCTCCGGATCGAGGTGACGATGCGGTATGTCTCTACGATATCGTCCTCTTCAAACCAGACGTCAACGGTATTATTCATGCCGACGCGTGTCTCGTCGGTTTCTTCTTCGATCACCGTCGCGAACCGGAGGATCTTTTCGAGATAGCGGATGCGGCTGTTGTTGATGTTGTTGTCGCGCTTTGCGGCATAATACTCGAAGTTTTCCGACAGGTCGCCCATGGCGCGCGCTTCTTTGAGCGCCTTCAGCGTGGCGGGACGAACGACCATCCTGCGGTGTTCGATCTCTGCCTCGATCCTTGCGACGTCTGCTTTGGTCAGCTGTTCGGAACCGTGTATGCTCATCGGTGTATGTCTCCTTTATTCATTGTTGTTCAGCCCCGTCTGTCTGCCCGGGATGATATGGTATCTGTTCATCCCGATCCCCGCATTCGCAAAGCCGCTGCCGTGCAGCTTGTTTGCTCATGCGCCGATCGTCTGCTGCGCAGACCTGCTATCCAGCCATGGCTGAACTATTGCAGGCAATGTTCAGCCCCGTCTGTCTACCCGGGATGAACAGTTACATTCTTTTGCATATTTTAGTTAATCTTATTGAAAAAGTAAATCCCCCGATGTACAATGCACTTTTAACTGAAACTAGTATTTAGGATCTGCCGGTTATCCGGCGGGGGACCGGGGTCATGTATTCCAGAACAAAAAACTCCCATGAAATCGATATGCTGCACGGACCGCTGCTGCCGAAGATCGTCGCGTTTTCGCTGCCGCTTGCATTGAGCAATGCCCTGCAGCTGCTGTTTAATGCGGCTGACATCGTCATCGTCGGGCGGTACGCCGGTTCGGGTGCACTGGCTGCCGTGGGAGCAACGACCGTGCTCGTTAACCTGATCGTGAATTTCTTTGTCGGCATATCCATGGGCGCGAATATCTTTTTTGCCTCCGGTTATGCCGCCGGAAAAAAGGAACAGGTCTCAAGCGGAGTACATACCGCGATGGTCTTTTCACTGCTTTCGGGTCTCGGTTTTGCGGCAGCCGGCATCATCGCTGCCGAGTTTATCCTTGGCTGCATGAAGACACCGGGAGATATCTTCCCGATGTCTGTTCTTTACTTCAGGATCTATCTTGCAGGTCTTCCTGCGATCATCTGCTATAACTTCGGCTCCGCAGCCCTGAGATCCATGGGTGATACACAGCGGCCGATGTATTACCTGCTTTTTTCCGGTGTTTTAAATGTTATCCTTAACCTGATCACGGTCATCGGCATGCACATGGGCGTGGCAGGAGTGGCCATCGCGACCACGGTATCCAACTTTGTATCCGCATCCCTGGTGGTCAGGGCGCTGATGACGGAAGAGTCCTGCTTCCGCCTCGTTCCGTCTATGCTCCGGATCGATGTGAAGGCGCTGAAGGATATGCTGAGGCTCGGCCTTCCTTCGGGGATCCAGAGCAGCATGTTTGGTATCGCGAACGTGCTGATCCAGTCCTCGATCAACAGCTTCGGAGCGGCTTATATCGCGGGCAATGCCGCTTCCGTCAATATAGAAGGCTTTATCCTGACTGTGATCAGTGCCTTTTCCGCAGCCGGCCTCACATTCGGAAGCCAGAATATCGGCGCCGGGCTTTACAAACGTGCGGATGAAGTGTTCAGGACAGTGCTGATCAGCGGCGTTCCGGTCACGTTTGCCTGCGGCGTGCTGACAGCGCTGTTCCGTGTTCAGCTGGTCTCGATCTATAACCCGGAGCCTGCCGTTATTGCGGTCGGAAGCATGCGCGTCCTTGCAATGCTGCCGCTTTACTGGCTCGAGGTCATCATGAACGGATACAGCTCGGCAATGCGGTCGCTGGGCCATACCCTGGAGCCGATGGTCATAGCGATCGTCAGCATCTGTATCTTCCGTATCATCTACCTGCATACCGTTTTCGCAATGAGTCCGGCCTATGAAACGCTGCTTCTGATCTGGCCGCTCAGCTGGGCGCTTTCGATCCTTGCGAGCATCGTGGTATACAGGAAGATCCGAAGACGGTATCCGGCGGAAGATGTACCTTTCAGCTGATGCATTTTCAGGAGATTTCTGTTATACTTTACTTCAAACACAGCTGTCCGATCCAAGGAGGATAAATCATGAGTGAGCGCAACCTGACACTGCTGACAGATCTTTATGAACTGACGATGATGCAGGGGTATTACAAAGAAAAAGATAAGAATGTCAATGTGATCTTTGATATGTTCTACCGCCGGAATCCGGACGGCAACGGCTTTGCGATCAGCTGCGGCCTTGAGCAGGTGATCGAACTGATCGAGAACTTCCATTTTTCGGAAGAGGATATCGCTTACCTGGAGTCATTGAAGATATTTGAAGCCGACTTTCTGAACTATCTCAGAGAGTTCCGTTTTACAGGCGATATCTATGCGATCCCCGAAGGAAACGTCATGTTCCCGAGAGAACCCGTCGTAAAGGTCAAGGCTCCCATTATGCAGGCCCAGCTCATCGAGACTGCGCTTCTCAACATCATCAACCACCAGTCCCTGATCGCTACCAAGGCGTCCCGCGTCGTATACGCGGCAAAAGGCGACGGCGTCATGGAATTCGGTCTCCGCAGAGCACAGGGCCCTGATGCAGGTATCTACGGAGCAAGAGCGGCGGTCATCGCCGGCTGCGCAGGTACTTCCAACGTGCTGGCAGGACAGATGTTTGATATTCCTGTACTCGGCACACATGCACACAGCTGGATCATGTCCTTTGAGAATGAGATCGACGCATTCCGTGCTTACGCAAGGATCTATCCGGATAACTGCCTGCTTCTGATCGATACGTATGACACGCTGCGTTCGGGACTTCCCAATGCCATCAAGGTATTCAAGGAGCTTCGCGAAGCCGGCATTATCCCGAAGAAGTACGGCATCCGCATGGACTCCGGCGACCTTGCTTACCTTTCCAAACAGGTCAAGCGTGCCTTTTCCGAGGCGGGCTTCCCTGACCCTGTCATTTCTGCGTCCAATGATCTGGACGAGAACCTGATCGCTTCACTCAAGGCACAGGGTGCGACCATCAACAGCTGGGGCGTCGGCACGAACCTGATCACGTCCAAGGATACGCCTGCTTTCGGCGGTGTTTACAAGCTCGCTGCAATCGAAGACAAGGAAACCGGAGAGATGATCCCGAAGATCAAGATCTCCGAAAACTCGGAAAAAGTCACGAATCCGGGCGACAAGGTCATCTACCGTATCTACAACAAGGACTCCGGGAAGATCTTTGCGGATCTCATTGCCCTTGCCGATGAGAAATACGACCTGAACGATGACCTTCTGCTCTTTGACCCGGTCGAACCCTGGAAGAAGACGCTGATGAAGGCGGGTACCTATACCATGAAGGAACTGATGATCCCGGTCTTCAAAGACGGCGTCTGTGTATATACGGACCGGCCGACGGTCAAACAGCTCCAGAAGATCTGCGCGGATGACGTTGCAACGCTCTGGGAGGAATCCAGACGTCTTGTGAACCCGCATGAAGTACACGTTGATCTTTCCAGACCGCTCTATGATCTCAAGCAGGAACTGCTTGACAGATACCACAGGGTCTGATACCGATCTCAATAACTTAAGATGACAGCTGAGGAGGGCAGGAAGATGCAGACGCGCCGGATCAGACCGAAGCATCTGGCATTTCCTGCCTGACTTGATTTCTGTATTTCTTTGCCGTATTTATGGTTATATGCTGCTTGCCTCGCAGCAGCTTATATGTTATAATGTTCGTTTGTCTAAGGTTGGCGCATTATGCGTTCAGCCTTTAAGGTATGTTCACAATACACCAGTACTCAGAGGAGGAATGAGAATGGCGCTTTACAGTAAAGTAGATACCTCGATGAATTTCGTGGGACGCGAGAGGGAAGTTGAGAAGTTCTGGAAGGACAACGATATTTTCCAGAAGTCCATTACAGAACATGAGGGAGACCCCAGTTATGTATTTTATGACGGACCGCCGACTGCAAACGGCAAGCCGCACATCGGCCATGTCCTGACCAGATGCATCAAGGACCTGATCCCGCGTTATCAGACCATGAAGGGCAAGATGGTCCCGCGCAAGGCCGGATGGGATACCCACGGTCTTCCGGTCGAGCTCGAAGTCGAGAAGCAGATCGGCATCAACGGCAAGGACCAGATCGAGGCATACGGCATCGGACCCTTCGTTGAGCTGTGTAAGGAAAATGTATGGAAGTATAAGGGCATGTGGGAGGATTTCTCCTTTACCGTCGGTTTCTGGGCGGATATGGAGCATCCTTATGTTACTTATTATGATGACTATATCGAGTCCGAGTTCTGGGCACTGAAGGAGATCTGGAAGAAGGGCCTGCTTTATAAAGGTTTCAAGATCGTTCCTTACTGCCCGCGCTGCGGGACCCCGCTTTCTTCCCATGAAGTTGCGCAGGGCTATAAGGATATCAAGGAGCGTTCCGCCATCGTACGGTTCAAGGCGAAGGGTGAAGATGCGTATTTCCTGGCGTGGACCACGACGCCATGGACCCTTCCTTCCAACGTAGGCCTTTGCGTCAACCCGGATGAGACCTATGTCAGGGTCAAGGCTTCCGACGGATACACCTATTACATGGCAGAGGCGCTTTGTGATAAGGTGCTCGGCGAAGGCTATGAGATCCTCGAGCGCATGCCCGGTTCCGCACTCGAGTATAAAGAGTACGAGCCGAACTTCATGCGTGCTTCCGAGATCGCGGAAAAGCAGCATAAGAAGGCACACTTCGTACAGGTCGACAGCTATGTCACCATGACCGACGGTACCGGTATCGTCCATACCGCACCGGCTTTCGGTGAGGATGACGCACGTGTCGGGCGCAAGTATGACATGCCGTTCGTCCAGCTGGTCGACGGCAAGGGCAACATGACCGACGGCGAAGAATGGGACGGTATCTTTGTAAAGAAGGCTGACCCGATGGTCCTGAAGAACCTGGATGAAAGAGGCCTTCTGTTTGACGCGCCTGTCTTTGAGCACAGCTATCCGCACTGCTGGCGCTGCAATACGCCGCTGCTTTACTATGCGCGTGAGTCCTGGTACATCGCCATGAGCCAGGTCAAGGATGATCTGATCCGCAACAACAACACCATCAACTGGATCCCCGAGTCGATCGGCAAGGGCCGTTTCGGCGAGTGGATCGCCAACGTACAGGACTGGGCACTTTCCCGTAACCGTTACTGGGGCACGCCGCTTCCGGTCTGGGAGTGTGAATGCGGCAAGCGCGAGTGCATCGGTTCCAGGGCGGAGCTCAGAGAGAAGAGCCCGAACTACAACGAAGTCCTGGAGGAACTTAAGAAAGCCGGAGATAAGGGCTGGAGCGGTGATAATATCGAGCTTCATCGTCCTTATATCGACAAGGTCTATATCACCTGTCCGGACTGCGGAAAGCCCATGAAGCGTATCCCGGACGTTATCGACTGCTGGTTCGACTCCGGCGCAATGCCGTTCGCACAGCATCACTATCCGTTCGAAAACAAAGAACTGTTCGAGAAGGAGTTCCCGGCGCAGTTCATTTCCGAAGCAGTCGACCAGACAAGAGGCTGGTTCTACAGCCTGCTCGCAGAGTCCACACTGCTTTTCAACAAGGCACCGTATGAAAACGTCATCGTCCTCGGACATGTCCAGGATGAGAACGGTCAGAAGATGTCCAAGTCCAAGGGCAATGCAGTTGACCCGGTAGATGCACTCAATGAATTCGGCGCAGATGCGATCCGCTGGTATTTCTATACCAACTCCGCTCCGTGGCTGCCGAACCGTTTCTACGGAAAGGCCGTAACGGAAGGACAGAGAAAGTTCCTCGGAACGCTCTGGAACACCTACGCGTTCTATATCCTTTATGCCAACATTGACGGATTTGATCCGACGAAGTATACGCCTGACCGCGAGAGTCTGACCGTTATGGACCGCTGGATCCTTTCCAAGATGCAGTCCATGATCCGTTCCGTCGACAAGAACATGGCAGCTTACAGGATCCCGGAGTCCTGTACGGCTCTGGAGGAGTTTGTCGACGATCTTTCCAACTGGTATGTCCGCCGCTGCCGTGAGCGCTTCTGGAAGAAGGGCATGGAGCAGGATAAGATCAACGCGTACATGACGCTCTATACCGCGCTGTACAATACGATCCTCTGCGCTGCTCCGTTCATTCCGTTCATGACCGACGCGATCTACCAGAACATGATCCGTTCTGTAGATCAGACCGCAAAGGAATCCGTACATCTGTGCAGCTTCCCGGTCTGTGATGAGTCACAGATCGATCCGGAGCTTGAGAAAGCGATGGACGAGGTCCTCAATGTCGTGATCCTCGGACGTGCAGCACGTAATGCTTCCGGACTTAAGAACCGCCAGCCGATCGGCGCGATGTTTGTCCGCACGGATAAGGATGAGAAACTTGAGCAGTATTATATTGATATCATCGAGGATGAGCTCAATGTCAAGAAAGTCGAGTTCCGTGACGATGTCAGCGAGTTTACCGCATATACCTTCAAGCCGCAGCTGAAGACCGTCGGTCCGAAGTATGGCAAGAACCTCGGCTTTATCCGTAAGACGCTCAGCGAGATCGACGGCGGCAGGGCAATGGCGGAACTGAATGCCGAAGGCGCGCTGAAGTTCACTGCGCCGGACGGTACTGAGATCGAACTCGGCAGGGATGACCTTCTGATCGATTCTTCCAAGAAGGACGGCTATGTGACCGAAGAGGATATTCACACCACCGTCGTGCTGGATACCAACCTTTCAGAGGAACTGATCAGCGAGGGATTTATGCGTGAGATCGTTTCCAAGGTCCAGACCATGCGAAAGGAAGCCGGTTTTGAAGTGACCGACCATATCGAGATCAGCTATGAGGGCTCCAGGGTCCTTTATGATGTCATCGACAGATACGGCGATTCCATCAGACACGACTGCCTTGCGGACAAGCTTGTGCAGACCGAGCCTTACGGTTACACCAAGAGCTGGGAGATCAACGGTGAGATCATGGAGATCGGTGTCGCGAAGATTTGATCTTCCTGTGATTTGAATTGATTTACAGCTGCCCGGCCAGACAGGCAGAAAGATGTATTCTAAGAAAGAAGATGATTTAAATGACCAAGATCGATGTTATTTCCGGTTTTCTCGGAGCCGGCAAGACAACTTTTATCAAGAAGCTGATCGCGGAAGCGCTGAAGGGCGAGAAGGTCGTTCTGATCGAAAACGAGTTCGGCGAGATCGCGATCGACGGCGGTTTCTTAAAGGATGCGGGCATTGAGATCCGCGAGATGTCCCAGGGATGCATCTGCTGCTCTCTGGTAGGCGACTTTGAGAAGGCGCTGCGCGAGGTGATCAGCCGTTTTGAGCCGGAACGCGTCATCATCGAGCCGTCCGGCGTCGGCAAGCTTTCCGACGTTATGAAGGCCGTGACGGATGCTTCCGCCAATCTTGACGTTGTCCTGAATTCCGCGGTGACCATCGTCGATGCCAAGAAACTGAAGATGTACATGAAGAATTTCGGCGAGTTCTTCAATAACCAGGTGCAGTATGCAGGTACCGTTGTTCTGAGCCGTACCGACATAGCGGACCAGGCTTTGATCGATACGGATGTCGAGCTGATCCGTACGCTCAACCCGGCAGCGGAGATCGTGACGACCCCGCTCGCGGAACTGAAGGGCGAGAGACTCCTCGAGATCATCGAAAAGCGTGACGATATGCTCGAGCAGATGCGCAAGGAAGCGCTCAACGAGCCGGACGGCGAGAGTGAAGAAGAGCATATGGCCCATCACCATCATCACCACCATCACGATGAAGAAGATGAGCATGAACACCATCACCACCATCATCACGATGATGACGAAGATGAGCATGAACATCATCACCACCATCATCACGATGATGATGACGAAGATGAAGATGAGCATGAACACCATCACCACCATCATCACGATGATGATGACGAAGATGAAGATGAGCATGAACA